>DATKJY010000291.1:0-6312 GCA_035543175.1 Candidatus Acidiferrum sp. | reverse complement strand
TCCTCGCAGATTCCGGATCGGTCGTGGTGGACTCCATGAGTTCACGGCAGCTTTACGGGACCCTTCACGGGCAGTACAAGAATCCAAAAGGCACGCCACTTCTGCTCGACGGCCGCTTCAAAGTCAAAATTCGCTAACTTTCCGCATGTTTACCTGACCTCTCCTCGTTTCTGATGCGTTCAAATCGGTCAAATTCAATTTGACTCTCGTGTTCCTTTGAGTCATTTTATCTTGTTGTCGCATAAGGCAAAAGCGATTGCTTGCCCGATGCGTTCGAGTTTTGAAACGAATATTCCTACTTGCTGCGGAGGATATATCATGGCGACCCGCATTATACTGATCGGACTACTGCTTTTGGGGCTATTGGCCGGTTGTTCCGGCGATGGCGACAAAGTCATCAAGATTGCGCTGGCGGTCCCGCTCACCGGCGATGATGCCGCCCATGGTCAAGGCATGAAGCGCGCGTTCGAGATGGCGGTCGAAGATGCCAACGCCTCGGGCAAGCTCAAGGGGATGAAGCTCGAAGGCGCCGAATTCGATGATCGCTCTGATCCGAAAGAAGCGGTGACTGTGGCCAACCAGATTATCTCCGACCGCAAGATCATGGGTGTGATCGGCCATCTCAACAGCGGCTGCTCGATTCCTGCCAGTCAGGTCTACGCGAAGCGGAATCTCGTCATGATTACGCCTGCTTCGACCAACCCGAAACTTACCCAGCAGGGATTGAAGACTGTATTCCGAGTTTGCGGTACCGACGATGTTCAGGGGAGTTTTGGCGCCAATTATGTGTTCGATACGCTTAAACTAAATCGGGTCGCCGTCATTCACGACAAGACCGCCTACGGCCAGGGTCTGGCCGAAGAATTCCAGAAGCAGTTTGAGAAAATTGGCGGCACGGTGACCAGTTTCAACGGCATCGACCGCGGTGAGAAGGATTACAAAGCCCTTTTGACTCGCATCAAAACTGAAAGCCCGCTTCTGATTTACTATGGCGGCCTCTACGCTGAGGCAGGCCTGATTTCCAAACAGTCAAAGGAGCTCGGGCTGAACGTCCCGCTCATGGGCGGCGACGGAATCCTGACCAACGAATTCGCCCGCATCGCCGGCAAGGCATCCGAAGGTGATATGGCTTCGATGGTCGGCCTTCCACCGCAGAAACTTCCGAAAGCCAAAGACTTCTTGACCCGGTATCAAGCCAGATTCCCCGGTTACGATGTTGAACCGTACGACCCGCTGACCTATGAGGCTGCATCGCTTCTGGTCGAGGCGCTGGTCGCGGTCAATTTCGATCAGACCAAGCTGGTCGATTACATCTCGAAAATGGACTACAACGGCATCCTGGGAGAGACCTCATTTGATGAGCGCGGTGACAACCGCAACAAACTCATCAGCATGAACCGCGTCACCGACGGTAAATTCGAGTTCTACGAGCATAAATAGACCGACCGCCGCATGTTCATTCAGCAGCTCATCAACGGCCTGACGCTCGGAAGCATCTACGCGCTGTTCGCGCTCGGGTATACGATGGTGTACGGCATCCTGCTGATGATCAATTTCGCCCACAGTGAAATTTTCATGGTCGGCGCCTATTTCGGTTTCTGGGTGCTGGCCCTGCTTCCGGTGCTTTTCCCCGGCTCGTTGCCGATAGTCATCGTATTCATCATAGTTTTTCTAGTTGCCATGGTCGCTACCGGCGTGCTCGCGGCGGTGGTGGAGCGTACCGCGTATCGTCCCTTGCGCCATGCTCAGCGACTTGCCCCCCTCATCAGCGCCATCGGCGTTTCGATATTCCTCCAGAATCTGATCATGCTGGCGGTGGGCGCCGAATCGAAATCCTATCCGGACATCTTCAAAAATGAACCTTACGTCTTTGCCGGAATCAGCGTGACACCGCTGCAATTGTTCATCTTTGCTCTCGCGGTGTCCCTCATGATCGTACTTCAGGTTTTCATCACCCGCACTAAAATGGGCACCGCTATGCGGGCCGTCGCTCAGAATCACATCGTCTCGCAGTTGATGGGTATCGACACCAACATGATCATCACTCTCACTTTCCTGATCGGTGGCGGTCTGGGCGGAGTGGCGGGCGTTCTCAACGGTATGTACTACGGAAGCATCAAATACAACATGGGCTTTATGCCCGGCATCAAAGCGTTCACGGCCGCCGTGCTTGGGGGGATTGGCAATATCAAAGGCGCGATGGTCGGCGGATTTGTCCTCGGTGTTCTCGAAGCTATGGCCGCCGGATACATATCATCTGATTACAAGGATGTTATCGCCTTCGTCGTTCTCAGCCTGGTGCTACTGGTGCGGCCGACCGGGATATTCGGCGAAGCAGTGACCGAGAAGATATGATTCAGCGTAAGAGCCTGATATTTCTTGCGGTTCTCGCGGTCGTTCTCATCGTCGCGCCCATCATCTTCAATGCTACCGGCAACTATTATGTCGTCCACGTCGCCGGACTGGTCGGCATCTACTGCATCCTCTGCGTTGGACTGAATATCACAATCGGCTACACCGGCCTTCTCGACCTCGGGTTTATGGCATTCTACGCCATCGGTGCATATACGGGCGCTTTGCTCAGTATCGCCGGTCTCTCTTTCTGGATCGTCCTCCCGATCAGCGTAATTGTCGGCGGTCTCTTCCGATTTCTGGTTGGCGCGCCGGTGCTACGATTGCGCGGTGACTACCTTGCCATTGTTACATTGGCATTCGGCGAAATTTGCCGCCTCGTGATCAATAATTTTGACGCCCTCACTAACGGCCCCAAAGGCCTCCCCCGCGTCGGCGAGAGCATCGGAAAAGTTAGCTTTTTCTCGTTTACGCTTCAGGAGGACATTCATTTCTATTATCTCATTCTGGCGTTTGTGGCGATTTCGGTGCTGATAAGCTATCGCCTCGAGCATTCCCGTATGGGCCGCGCGCTCGTGGCAATTCGCGAAGATGAGTTGGCAGCCGAGTTGACCGGCATCAACGTTGCACGTATCAAAGCGATTGCCTTCGTCATCAGCGGCATGTTCGGAGCGCTGGCCGGTGATCTTTATGTCCACTGGATTGGATTTATCACGCCGGAGCAATTCACGTTCTGGGAATCTGTTCTGCTTGTTTCAATGATCGTTCTTGGCGGCATGGGGAACATTGTCGGCGTTTTGCTCGGTACGGTGCTTCTGGTAGGTGTCCCCGAGCTTCTCCGTGCGACACTTGGTACCCGATTTGTCGATTACCGTATGCTCCTGTTCGGCGCCGTGATGATTGTCGTGATCATTTTCCGTCCTCAGGGATTGCTCCCCTCAAAACGACGCGCCCTCGAACTTCACCCGCTGGAGAAAGGTTAGCCGATGCTTCTGGAAATTAGCGAAATATCCAAGCAGTTCGGCGGCCTGAAGGCGCTCTCCAACGTAACCGCGTCGGTCGACACCGATGAGGTGCTTGGCCTGATCGGCCCTAATGGCGCCGGCAAATCCACTTTGTTTAACGTCGTCACCGGCGTCTATCCGCCCGAGCACGGGCAGGTCCGATTTCAGAACAAGCCAATCCACGGCCTAACATCACACCGCATTGTCCAGCTGGGAATAGCTCGCACATTTCAGAATCTCCGCCTGTTCGCGAATATGACCGTCCTCGAAAACGTCATGGTCGGTCGCCACTGCCGTACGAAATCGATGCTGACCGATGCTTTGCTGCATACCCGAAGGTTTACCCGCGAAGAAAAAGAGATCGGCGACCACGCCCGCGAGATTCTCGATTTTGTCGGCCTATTGTCATCCGGCAACGAACTTGTCAAAAACCTGAGTTACGGTAACCAGCGCCGTCTCGAAATCGCCCGGGCGCTGGCCACCGAGCCCGCGCTGCTCTTGCTTGATGAACCCTCGGCCGGTATGAATCCCAAGGAATGCAACGAGCTGCTCGAATTGATCGATAAGGTTCGAAGCCGCCACATTGCCGTGATCATCATCGAACACCGCATGCAGGTGGTCATGACCATTTCAGATCGAATTGTCGTGCTCGATTATGGCGAGAAGATCGCCGAAGGGAAACCCGCCGAGGTCCAGAGTAACCCGAAAGTCATCGAGGCCTACCTCGGAACCGGCTAGGTCGAAACGTCATGCTTTTGGAAGTCGACAACATAACCCTGTACTACGAGCAAATCGCCGCGCTCAAAGGCGTATCGCTGAATCTCGAAGCTGGTGAAATTGTGGCCATTATCGGCGCCAACGGCGCCGGCAAGACCACCCTCATTAACACCATCAGTGGTATCCTTCGCCCGCGCTCCGGTCAAATCCGATTCAAGGGTGAAACCATCAGCGGCCTCCCTGCTCACAAAGTGGCGCGGAAGCGAATCGTTCAGATTCCCGAAGGCCGCAAGCTGTTCAACAAACTGAGCGTGCGCGAGAATCTCGAGATGGGCGCATACAGCATCGAAGACAAAGCCAAAGTGAGAGCCGATGTCGCCGCTATGGAAGCCCTCTTCCCGGTGCTGGGCGAACGCCGCAACCAGCCCGCCGGCACACTAAGCGGTGGCGAACAACAGATGCTGGCGGTGGCACGAGGTTTGATGGCGGGCCCCGAACTTCTCATGTTCGATGAACCTTCGATGGGCCTCTCCCCCGTGCTGGTGGAACGCGTGTTCACCGCCATTCGCGAAATCAATCAGCGTGGGATTAGCATCCTCCTTGTCGAACAGAACGCCCGCAAATCCCTCCAGATTGCCACGCGTGCCTACGTCCTTGAGACCGGAACTATCACGCTCTCCGACCGCGCCGACCGTCTGCTTGAAAACGAGCAGGTCAAACGCGCTTATCTTGGCGCGTGAGTATCTCATTATTGTGCCGTATTGCGTAAACCTTCCGCCGACCCTGCTGTTACAGTCCGTATAATATGTGAGCGGTCATGACCGTGACCGGTCGCGAACACAATTGAGGAGCATTCATGGCGGATTACACCACTTCACGACCGGGCACAACCAACCATCTCGCGGGCGAAAGCTCCCCCTACCTGCTCGCTCACGCGCACAACCCGGTCGACTGGTATCCGTGGGGCGACGAGGCCCTTTCGCTGGCCCGCGAACTTGACCGGCCCATCTTCCTCTCGATCGGCTACTCCTCCTGCCACTGGTGCCACGTCATGGAGCGGGAATCGTTCGAAAACGAAGAGATCGCCGCAATTTTGAACGAGCATTTCGTGAGTATCAAAATCGACCGCGAGCAGCGCCCCGATCTCGACCACATTTATATGACATTCACGCAGGCCATGACCGGCGCCGGCGGTTGGCCGATGTCGGTCTTTCTGGCTCCCAATCTCAAACCGTTCTTTGCCGGCACCTATTTTCCTCCTGACGATCTTTATAATCGCCCCGGATTCAGGAAAGTGCTCACCGAAATCGCCAAAGCCTATCAGGAAAGCAAAGCTTCGATTATCGAATCCTCCGAAGGTATTTTCGATGAGATTCGTACGCATCTGCTTCGCACGTCACCGGAGACACTGCTGTCCGACCGTTTGTTGATCGCGGGCGCCAACGGGCTTATGCAGACATTCGATCATTCCCACGGCGGTTTCGGAAGCGCACCCAAGTTCCCCCACGCAACCGAGCTGTCCTTCTTCCTGCATCATTACAAACGTACCGGCGACCTCTCGTTTCTCCAGGCGGCTGAAAAAGCGCTGACCGCAATGGCGCGCGGCGGCATTTACGATCAGATCGGCGGTGGGTTCGCCCGGTACTCGACCGACGCCCACTGGGTGGTGCCGCATTTTGAAAAAATGCTCTATGACAACGCCCTTCTGGTTACTACGTACGTGGAGGCATTTCAGATTACCAAACGCGAGGCGTATCGCCGGATCGTCAAAGAGACGCTGGATTTCATTCTCAACGAGATGACCGATGATTCCGGCGGCTTCTATTCCGCTCTCGACGCCGACAGCGAGGGCGAGGAAGGACGATTCTATCTCTGGGAGAAATCGGAGCTTCAGGCCGCTCTGGGTGAGGACGCCCCGCTCTTTTGCCGCTATTTTAACGTGAACGA
The DNA here is from genome assembly GCA_035543175.1 of Candidatus Acidiferrum sp. GTDB lineage: Bacteria > Zixibacteria > MSB-5A5 > GN15 > FEB-12 > DATKJY01. The sequence continues at coordinate 292 of DATKJY010000291.1, read as the reverse complement.
GCGAAGCAATTTCGAAGGCCGCAACATTCTGTATCTCGACGCCAACTCCGACCGGGTGCGCGAAGAATCGAAAAAGGCTGATTTCGACACATTTATCAGTGCCTGCAAAGCGAAGTTGTCAGAACTCCGATCGAAGCGTGTCCGTCCCGGTACCGACGACAAAATTCTTACTTCATGGAACGGCCTGGCCGTTTCAGCTTTGACGCGCGGTTTCCAAATTACCAATGATGCACGATACCTGGACACCGCTAAAAAGAACGCCTCATTCGTGCGCGAGGAGTTGTACCGCGAT
>DATKJY010000290.1:0-7438 GCA_035543175.1 Candidatus Acidiferrum sp. | reverse complement strand
CTATATACCGCCCCCCAACTTCCCTGTCAAGTCCTGACTCGACTCTTTTTTTGGCCACATAACTCGACTCCTTTCTAGCCACGTGACTCGACTCTATCTTAGCCGTGTGAATTGAATTCGCCCCCTTGAAAATTTAAGAATGTCAGATTAGATGTCGGCCGTCGAGCCTACATAATCACGACTAACTTGCCGATCTGAACCGAGCCCTTGTCGTCCTGGACCGTCCAGTAATAAATCCCCGACACGATCATCTGCGTGTTCCGCGTGATCATGTCCCACTTGTCGTGAGAAGCGTTCGGATCCGAAGGATCAAAATCGTGGTCGAGTTGGCGCACTAAGTCGCCATCAAGCGTGAAAATCCGAATCGTGCATTTCGGCGGAAGGTTCGCAAAATAGATGGCCCGCACCCGATCGTCAGAGCGATCCGGTTGCGTGCGACCTTCAAACCCCTTCCTCCGGTACGGATCATCGATTCGGTACGGGTTCGGATAGATGTATACCTTGCGCTGGCTTACGACAGTATCGCGCGAACCATCGGGAAACGCCGACACCGCCTGAATCGTCTTCCCGCTCTCCAGAGGCTCCAGCCCGGAGCTCGGCGATCCAAAATCAAACGCCGTCACGCTCACCCAGTACGGAACGGTCGGCAGCAGACTGTCAATCACCATCTGGTACTCATAGTACTTCAGATATCCATCGTCGGTGTAATCCGACGGCAGCGGCGGCGCCGACGGTGGCGGAGCATCCGGATAGATTTTCGTAATCGGGGTGTTCACCCCGAGCTTGGAGGCATTGTAATCATGCTTGGTGAAATAAAATATCGAATCCGGATAAAGGGGGCTCTGATACGGATACGGGCGCGTAAACTTGAGCGGATCAAACGTTGAATCGTTGCACGGATCTCCCAATTGACCGTACAGACAGCGAATTTGCGGGAGAGTCATGGGAATACCTTTCAACTCAAATCCGGCAACCGGTTTCAGATTCGGGTTGTACACCCATTTGTCGTAGTTTTCACGGTCGTACGAAGCGACCAGCGAGTAACTCGACTCTCGCTCATCGCGTGATATGTAGACGCGGTATCCTTCGAAATCCAAAATGTTCGAGAAAACGTCCTTGGAAGTCTCCGACCGCTGGCCGTTGAACCGGATCCGAAGCGCATTGTATTGCGGGTAGACCCAGACATGCGGAGGAAACGGCGGCTCGGCGCCGCGCCAATCGGGAACGCCATCCCCTTCATAGTAGGTAGTTTCGGCCACCGACGGTTGCCACACGCCTCCGACCATCGCCGAATCTGTCACGCAGATGCGGGATTTCCCGAAGTAACCGTCGCCGTCCGTATCTACGCCGGGATTATCGTACACCCACGACGCCCATACGGCGTTTTTCGAGAACTCCGCAAAATTGCAGTGCTGGTAGAAGAGAAACGGATTGTATTGAAACTGCATGTAGCGCATGAAATCATAGGGATCCTCGTGGAAATTCTCGCCGCCCACAAGCGCCCACGGTATCTGCACCGACTGCCCCGGACCAAGCTGAAACGGCCCGAGCGACAATACGAACTGATTGTCACCGCCCCGCACCAACGAGTACCCGAGATTGTAGTCGGCGGCTATCCAGGTCCGGTCGGTCGGCAAAATCTGAGCAGTCTGGGACTGATCGAAATCAATCTCGCCGTTTCTCATCATGGCATATTTGCTCCGATCCCCGACCGGCGTGCCGGTGCCGCCCCCCATGAAGCGGTAGTTGACAATCTTCTGCGGACCATAATCAAGATAGGCGTTGTAGTTGAAGACCCACCAGTTGTACGATGTCTGCATCATCTCCGAGTACGGACCCAGGAACCGGACTCCGACTACGCCCGGAACCGCCATGCCGTTGGACCCCGGGTCTCCGTTATTGTCCGTGGTCCATGCCATCCGAACCGTGTCCAGGAAATTACACTGCTGGTAGCTGGCGGGAGAGGCGAAAAGATATCCGGTGAGATCATCGCGGCCTTCGGTGATCGGCTTTATGTAGCTCCCGGGTATTGAATTCTGCGCGTACGGATTGAGGCGGTCGATATGGCAGTCAAAATCCATGTACAGTCCGATATACACGTCCTTCATCGCCTTAGTGCCGATGTTTCTGATTCCCCAGTCGAACAGGACAAAATCGCTGGCGTAATCATACGACCACGCATACGACTTCTGAGTCACCGAAATGGGCAACGGCTTATGCGCCCGGCCATCGAGAGCATCGAACGATGGATATTTGTTTCCGTAGATGTTGGTGTCGGTGGCCATGCTGACAAAATCCTGTTCCGACACGGCATCGGCAAACCCCGGCCATTCCGGGTGAATGATCGATCGGCGGATCATGTTGCCGAATGGGGCCTGATCGGGGTTGATCTCCCGGTATCGGTTGTTGACGTCGGTGGCGCAACTTACGAGTGTATCTCGACCCACAACCGCGCCTACCCAGAGTCCCCCTTTCCAGAGATAGTTTGTGACCGACCCCTTGGGCATCTGGAGATTGTAGACGCGAAGCCCCGTAAAGTAGTCGATAAAGGGAACCTCGTCCAACCGACCAATCCGGGCCCAGTTAGAGACGCCGAGAACGATGCGCCCGATGTTGTGGTTGGTCAGGCAATAGGCCGGCCCCGACACATCGGTCATGTCGGGCTGACCCTTCGAACCGCTTCCTTCGAAAGTGGAATCTTGCGCGAGGGCAGCGCCGGACAGCGCCAGGGCAAGAAACAAAGAGGCCGAAACTCGGAGCAACTCAGCGACAGTACATCTCATTATAACGTCAACGCATAAGCGCAGCTCAGGCTGCTGGTTTCCAATATACCGCGCCCGTCGGGGAAATACAAGCACTTCTCTCACCAGCGGGACGTCATTTGATGCGTTTGCGTCCGCCAGTGAATAGCTCTCATGCGCGGATACAGGCGCTGCCGACTGCCGGTTGACAAATCGCCGAAATTGTATCAATCTATACTCGGCTGGGTGACAAATAGGGTTTGTCAATAGGGAGGTTATGATGAATTTGTTATCCGATGCACGCCCTCATGAGTGGCGGCGCCTCACATTCCAGGATGAATCCGACTGGCAACAGGGGATAGATCTTCTGGAAAACCGAATCCGCGGACGGTATCTCCACCAGATTGAACAGATCGAACAAGAGAAGCACTCCGGATTTGCCATAATCGCACTGGACTGTCTCCTGATTGAGATGCTGCAGCAGTTCCGGGAGGGCGTGATACGAACACCCGCCGGCGAAGCCGGGGAATATTTTTCCAGGTTTTTGACGGAGACCTCGTTCGGGGAGTTCTTCACGCCCCAGGTTGCGGAGATGTTCTACCGTCAAATCCGATGCGGCATCCTGCATCAGGCGGAAGTGCGCGGAAGCTCGGCGCTCAGAATCGGTGACGAATTTCCGCTGGTATCATTTTCCCAGGATCATCACGGTCTGCTGGTCAACAGGATTCTTTTCCATCGGCAGGTGGAGCGGGAATTCGAAAACTTCATTGCCCAGTTGCGCAACCCCGCTAATCGGGACATGAGGTCGAAATTCCGATTGAAAATGGACTATATTTGCCGACACTGCGGCGCCGCTGACTGAGACATTCGATTGACAATTTCCCGGTCTGTGCTATCATATCGCAAACAGCGGTAGCAAAAACAAATGACCGTCGAAAGCATAACAGCAGACAGGAGAATCGACTTGCGGGCCGGGGTGGTCGTATTCCTGCTGCTCTGCCTGGTCCCGCCCATCATTCTATTTCTGGCCGGCAAGGAAATTCCGGCGCTGATAATCTTGCCGTTGCCCGTTCTTCTCCTTCTGGTAGCGTGGCCGCGCGCAACCTTCTACGTCTACCTTCTGTCCGTTTCGTTTTATCTCCCCTACTACATCGGCACCTTCGCCGTGTGGCCGTTCGACGTCGCCATGGCGCTGTTGACATTCGCGGTATTGGTCGAATCACTTCTTCTGACCAGGCTTTGTTTCGAGCGAACCCCTTTCGATCTGCCGTTCTGGTTTCTCATCGCCGCCACCTGGTTGTCAGCCTTGTTTGCCCATAACACGAGCCTTTCGGTAGTGCCATCGCTGCGAATTCTGATGATTTACGTGGCGTTTCGTGTGACGTATGTGCTCGCCAAACAGATCGGCGTCAGAAAAGTTGTCCTTTTCTACATATACCAGATCTTCGCATTAGCGATTCTGAACGTTATCCTGTTTGTCGCCCATGGCGGCAAGGTCCGCGTCTACGGTCCTGCGTGGCTGGCCTTTGAAAACTATTCGATGACAGCTCTCCCGATGGCGCTGGCCTTCTTGCTCTGGGCGCGCACCTCGGGCGAACGGCTGCGATTCGCCCTGGCAATTATTACCATTCTGGTAGCGGTTGCCGGCTCCGGTTCTCGCGGCAGCCTGGTTGCCATCGCTATTGCCGTTCCGACCCTGTTGATTTTGGCCATGGTGAAGATGCGGCGCGAAGGCAGTTTTGGGGCCGGGCGCGCAATTCGAAAAGTCCTTGTGGTTGCCGCCGTCGCAGCGTTCGTCCTGTTGCTCGGCGGAGCCTTGTTCGGCGACCTCGCCGCTCGACTCGGCCAATTGGTCGCCTCGGTTTCACACCCGCAGGGTACTGTAGCTCTGCGAATTGTCCTCTGGACCGTAGCGTTTAAAGCGTTTCTGACAAGTCCTCTGGTCGGGATTGGGATCGGCAATTTCCATCTGGTCGACCAGGTCGTCCCGGCCATCAAAACCAATCCGGTATGGTATTATGTCAAGGGGATGTCGGCACATAATGTCCTGCTGCATTACATGGCAGAAACAGGCCTGTTCGGTGCGCTGTCTTTGGTCGCACTGGCGGCGACCGGTTTGAAAATCGGAAATCGCTTTTTCAAGTCCCGGATGGAACAAAGAGACACTCAGGTCTCCGCCGCTTTGTTCATTACTATGTTCGTCTTCTGCGCCACAATTCTCTTCATGCGAGCCTGGACCTGGGCCCAGGAAGGGCACATCCTGGCCATACTGTTCGGCTTGGTGGCCGCGTGGAATTATGAATGCACGCGTGGCAAGGCGACGCAGTTAAGTGATTCTATCTCCCGATGATCGACCTGACTGCCCGGCAAATTGTCGCCTTCCAAAGGAAAATTCTGCGATTCTATAAGCTCTACGGCCGCGATCTCCCCTTCCGCCGTACCACCGACCCCTACCGAATCACCGTCGCCGAAAGCATGCTCCAGCAAACGCAGGTCGACCGGGTAGTGCCCAAGTACGAAGCCTGGATTCGCAGGTGGCCGACTTGGCAGGCATTGGCCCGAAGCAACCGACGCCAACTGCTCACTATGTGGTCGGGCCTCGGATACAATCGACGGTGCCTCTATCTCGGAGAACTGGCCAACATAGTGGTGACACAATATCTCGGGAAACTGCCGGACGATCCTGCTCTCCTTCAAAAACTTCCCGGCCTCGGACCGTACACCAGCAACGCTATCCTTATATTCGCGTTCAATCGTCCACTGATCACAATTGACACCAATATCCGCCGCGTGCTCATGCACGAATTCCGTCTCCCGGCGTCAACTTCAAAGGCTGAACTTGAGATTCTGGCTCGCCGCCTGCTCCCGCGAGGCCGCTCGCGTGATTGGCACAATGCCCTCATGGATTACAGTGTACTTCGTCTACCGCGAAAGCTGCCCTCGGTGCCTCCGCAGTCCCGTCAATCCCGGTTTCTGGGCTCGGTTCGACAGATCCGGGGTGAGATCATCCGCCGGCTGACTCGGTCAAACAAGCTGGACATCGAAGCTCTATCGCGTGAGATGAAGCGCTCGGAGGCCGACGTGTGTAACGCGGCCCTGGCGCTTCAAAAAGAGGGCACGATTCGGATTTCGGGGAAAATCATCAGGCTGGCCTGACCGCTAGTCCTGCAGCGCTTTCTTGCCGGGCTTCTCGATGATTACGAGGCTCTTCATCATGTCGGCCCCCCATCCGCGCATGCGGCCAAACTCGTTGACCGGAATTCGCACGTGCTGGGCGCTCCGAGTATCATCGACATAAAATCCTTCGTTGGGATCGTGGAAATATACATGCCGGCCGTCATATCCGGTCACGACCACCCAGTGCGGCACCCTGACTTTGTGCAGACGATACGAGGAAATCAGAACAATCGGCACGGCTTTTCGGTTGAGCGCCTCGGCGATATCCTCGAACTTGAATGACCGGTACTCGATAACGACCCCAAGGGCGTCTGCTTCCGCCTTGAATTGATCGTGCACGAGTTGAATGACCTCCTTTTTATCCCGCCCGCGCGTCGATGACAGAAATGGCGTGCGCCGGCTCGACACGATAACCGTCGTCGAAAAGCCGCGCCTCTGCGCCGCTATCGCCAATCCGAGCGGCGGGCACCCCCCCAGACCGGATGTCATGAAGATCAGGGTCGCTTCCTTCCAGAGCACTAATTCGAGTGATCGATTCAGCAAAATCGAGTGATCGAAATAGTTCATGGCCATCATCAGGCTGGCAGGACCGCACGTGAACGACAGCGTCTGCGCGTAATACGGAATGATGAGTTGCGTCTCTGAATCTTTGAGTCTTGGTAACTCCCTCACCATGCGAAGACCGTTGGAGCCGTCCGAATAGTATCCGATAAGACTGTCGGTGATCTGGTACCCGCTCGCCTTATAAAGACCAACGGCCGGCTTATTGTCGGCCCTGACTTCGAGCGAAACAACTCTGCAGCCGCGTTCGAGGGCGGATGCTTCGCACGCCTCAAGAAGTTTCCGGCCCAGCCCGCGCCCATGAAAACTCGGATCGATTACGATTGAATACAGTCGACCGACATCACTTCCCTTCCGCCAGAGCATGATGGCAGCGCCGGCGACTTCCCCCTCATGCTCCAGAATAAGCACGCTTGAATTCGCTTTGGTCAAGAGATAGCCTAATTGACCACGGCTGAATTGATCGTCTGCAAAACCGCCGGCTTCAAGCCGCACCAGATGATCGAGGTCCTTTGCCGTGCCGGTCCGAAGTATCGTCGGCTCGGTCACGCTCATCCCCACTCGCCGGCCAGATAGCGGATGACCCGCTCGTATACCTGGGGCACGCCCCGGTCTTCTTCGCCAGCCGCGATTGTCGGGTTGTCGTTGACCTCGATGACCGTGAAGTCGTCCTCGACCTGCTTGATGTCGACCCCGTAGAGTCCGTTACCGATTGCTTTGGCCGCTTGCACACCGACCTCGAGTAGCCGAGGGTTGACTTTTGTGACGTCGAACGTGCGCACCCGCCCCCAAATCACCCGGCCGCCTTCGGTGTAGGTCAGAATCTTCCACCGGCGTTTCGGAATGAGATACTGGCAGCAGTAAAGAACTTCGCCGCCCAGAACGCCGACCCGCCAATCGAACTCCGAGCTCACAAATCGCTGCGCCACGAGCCGATCGGCGCGTCTCAAGAATCTCTT
>DATKJY010000289.1:0-2563 GCA_035543175.1 Candidatus Acidiferrum sp. | reverse complement strand
GCGACAAAAACATCGGCGTTCACCGACGACGATAGCGTCGCCCCAATCGTATTGAGATGCGATTTGTAGGAACTATAAAACGCGTCACTGGCGTCTTTTCGGACTCGCTGTGTCCGGGACTCAAGTAGTCGCGAAAACCGCTGCTTGGTCAGACGAACGTCGTTCCCCTGCTCATCCTTGATGACCGGGTAGGTCAGATCGGCGTCATCGAGCATGCTGAACACATTATCCGGCCCGCGAGTTACCATATACGACATCGCCAGAAGCTCTTCGACCTCCTGCGACCGGATATGCGCTTTTGAGCGGATGAGCTCCCGGATATAAAAATCATACACATCTTGTTGGGGAAAATCCGCCTCCATCTCGAGCAATTCATCCTCATCTATCTGCAACAGCTCCGGCTCGACAAACGCAAACGCCTGCGCCGCTTGCGACGACAGCATCACAACCCGGTCCGCCATCGCCTGGTAAGTCGAAACCCGATTGTCCAGATCGCGATTCAGATTGGCGTACTGCGCGAGGCTGGTCAGCGCACGAAAAACCTTTGTCCGGAGCTCTAAACATTCGAACAGAATTTCCGAGGCGTCCCGCAGCCGGCCGACATAATCCCCTGCTCTGTTCAAAAGCGTCTGCACCGATTTGTATTCGGCTTCCCAGGCAGCGTTATCGGGATAGATGTGGGAGAGATCCCAGGTATATTTCTTCTCGATCTGATCGCGAGTCGGAATGCTGGTCTTGTCGGCGGCAGGCATGGCCGATTCCTTTCCGGTTAGAATGTACTGTAATCAAATATGGGAGATTGAAACGTGGAGGTCAAGCATCGGCGCTTTCGCCCCACAAGAGCTTAGAACACGTCCGCCGAAAATCGATAAATCTCAGCGTGCTTGTCTCGGTAACTGTTTTTGGGAAGTCCCGCCTTCAAGCAAGTCTGCTGCAGGAACTCGATGGCATTCCAGCCGTATTCGGTGGCCACTTGCGGAAGCAGCAATCCGGAGTGCATATCGAGCTTTATCATAAGGCCGTCGCGACCGACCTTGATATCGTTGAAATCGTGCACTCGTTCCAGCGGCGACAGTATTGAAATCTCATACCCTAACTGCTCGTACTCTTCCTCGGACAAGCGGTCGAAGCGTGGATCATCGAACGCCGCCGCCAGAGCCATCTCGGCCACTGCCTCGCTCAGGGGTTCCCTGGCCCGAATCAAACCAATACATCCCCGCAGTTCGCCTTTGATAGAAAGCGTCACAAACACGCCCCGCTTTGCGCTTAGCCGTTCGTTTGTCGGAGGGGTATACTCTTTATTGGCCAGCTTCGCTGCAATCGCCTTTCTGGCAATTTCATGAAGCAGCTTGCGATCATCATCAGTCAACCCCTCCTGTTGCGGCGCCGTTGCCGCGGGCGCGCCAATCTCATGCGCCACCGTTCGCACTTCTTTACCTTGAATAACCACCGCCGAGAGATAGCCGACTACTTCGTCAAAATCCCCCGTGACCGCACCCGAAGTTGCATAGTCCAGAAACCGCACTTCCTTGGCGCCCAATTTGCGTGCGGCCCAGAGTACCGATGTAACTGCCCCACCACCGCAGGCTTCCCCTTTATCTGATTCGAGAACATCCATCAATAGTTCCGGGTCGAACTTCTCAATCGCCGCCTGCACCGCAAAATCCAGGCGCCGAGCCGTCTTCTCCGAGTGATAGTGCGAGAGGTCGGTCGATGCCACCAACAGCGTGTTTGTTCCTCTGAGCGAAGCGGCCAGCGCTTCACCAAGCGAGCGGGCCGAATCCGGTTCCCGGTCCCCCATTACGATCGCCACTAATTTGAATTTGCCCAGAGCTATCTGGAGAAACGGAAGCTGAACCTCAAGCGAGTGCTCTCCGCGTGTCGACCCGCTGGCATGCCCCATGTTGGAGAAATAGACCAACGGGTGAATGGAAGCAATCTTGCGCGAGAGCGACTGATCTATTTCGGTAGTCCCAATCGGCGTCTGGTAGCCGCTCCCTTCGAATACCGATGACCCCTTGAAGAAAACGGTATGCGACGGCGAGATAACTACGACCGTCTCGTACTCCTCACCCTCCAGCAACTTGTACGCTTTCGCGGCAACCCGCCCTGAATAAGGATACCCGGCGTGCGGCGAAATCAGGCCGAGCGGTCGGCCACCGAGCGGGACTTTGTCAACTTCGGAAAACAGTTTGGCAATCGTCTTGGTCAGTTCAACCGGACTCGAAGGATAGAAACTTCCGGCTACCGCGGGTTTTCGCACTCCAGGTCTGTTGCTGTCCACTCTTTCTGCCTTTCCAACCGTCACTCTCGACAGTAAACTACTCGCGCTCGAACCAAAAGTCAAACCCGCGTCATCGTGAATCTGAAGAGAAATTCAAGCGCGACTTTTTATCTCTTTTACCAGTTCGTCAGTGAACTCGGCGGTGGAACAAACTCCGCCCAAGTCGCGCGTGACCCGCTTCCCCATGGCCAGCGTCAGGACCATGGCTTTCCAGATTCGGTCGGCGGCTTCGGATTCACCCAGATGCCGTAGCATAAGCAGAGCCGAGAATATTAGCGC
>DATKJY010000288.1:0-3228 GCA_035543175.1 Candidatus Acidiferrum sp. | reverse complement strand
ATGACTCTCACGGTTTTCTTGCCCGCGAATCGAATTTCCTTGAGGCGTTCATTACCGCTGTCGTCTTTCAATGTGATCACCGCATCGGATTGGGATTTTTCATTCCGCTCCACGAGTTTGCCGTGGGCTTCCGCGACGACCTTGTCCTTCACGAGAAAGCTGACGTCGGCTTCCGGGCTATGTGAAACCCAGGAGACTACGCAGTTGCCGGGCCCCAGGGTCTTATCACCCACCTGGATTTTATGGTAAAAATTGAAGGTCACCTTGCCGTTGGCTGCCCAAACGGGGACTGCCAACAGAAGCAAAAACATGGACAACACAAGCGTCGTGACACCCTTGCTTTTCGTAATCACTTCACCCTCCACACAAGCACGAGATTAAGCGTTTCATGGAAGGCTGGTCGATCAGGGATCCCATCCCGCATCTTCCAATTCCGCTCCCGGCGCTTTGAAACGCGCTTGCGCCCGAACAATTCTGCGCCTTAAAATGAAATCGGGGCTAAACATCGAGCCATGCCCGATGGGGACAATAACAATCCTTGGGTCGACGTCGCCCATGGCCGCCAAACCGACGGCGATGCGGACCCGTTAGCCCCTCTCTCAATTTCGGGCACTCTTTAAGACGAAACAAACCTCCTTTCGGTTGCATCTTTCGCCTGTCGATTTCTTTCGCCGAGCCCTTCTGAGAGTTGCGCGATCGAGAGGTAGTACTCCGGAACCGGGGTTTGCGTCAGGATCGAGGCCCGATTGAAGGCAAAAAAGAGGGGCCGCGTCAATATACCGGCATCGCGCCGGGCTGTCGGCGATTTCGGTGCAGATCGGCGGTCCTCGGCGTCCTCCGAGGCACAGTCATTTACCCAGCGCGAGGTTCGTGCGCAACGATGGAAGGGTCCCGATGCTGTCTAAAGCGGCGCCAGGTCGCCGCAATCAAAACCGCTTCGCGGCAATCTGAAAGGTACGAACCCGGCTGGGATTGTCGGTCAAATGTCGGGGTTGCCGTCGACGATCATCTTCGAGACCTTGAAGACGGCGCGAATCTTCAATTTGCCGACCTCGGTCACGAATACTATCTCGTCGTCGGCGAGATCGATAGTGGGCTTTCCGTCGATCGTCCGCGGAAATGTGAACATCGCGACGCGATCCGGCCTGTCCTTCGGCGGAGCGTACGCCTTCAATTCGATTTTTTTCGATTTATCTTTCTTCGAGAGAATGAACGTCTTGGATTTCAGCGTGTCGAAAGTGGCCCCGTCGAAAACGCCCATGGAAGGACCGACGATGCCGAGCAGGCAATCGGGCATCGGAGCGGCCAATGCCTGATTGATCTGCTCGTCGGAATACTTCGCTCGTATCTGGCCGAGGCGGCCCAGCGCCTGCCGTATCTTGACCGAGGAATACCAGCGCATGAAAAAAGGAACCGTTTCACTTCCCCCAAGCCCCTGCGTCCCGACCAGGGAGCCGCCGCTGTTGGCCGTTTTGCCCGCACCGGCGTCCATCACCCTGGGCGTCGCGGTCGTGTAGTTGCCGGGCACATTCTGGGTTCGAGCCCATGGAGAGTCGGAAAGCATGGCCATGCATTCCGGCTCGTTCCAATCGGTGAATTTCTTGCTGTCCCAATAATCCTTGCCGAAGAGCATCACGATCGACGCTATCGAAAAAAGAATCGTGAGCTTCGCAACATCGCCAATACGGATTTGCTTTGCCATGATTTCAGGTTCCTTTCTTGAGTCGCAAATGCCTACTATGGCCATGTGATGTCAGATTTTAGCGCGATTGTTCAGATTTCACCTCAAATAACCAAGCGAATGGCAGATTTGTCGCAAGCGGTCTACAGAAAAGGCAGCTTTCCAGGCACCTTTTCTCCGATTCAAAGTACCGCCCGATCAACCATCCTCCTGGAAACCTGCGGCTATAATGTAGATGTGAAGAATCAAAATACACGTGTTGATTGTTCCCCAATCTGGATTCGACAGGTCAAGGTGACGGCATGCCTTCTTTGATGGATTTGTTGTTTTTGCTTCCGGGATTGTTGGTGATAGGAATCGCTGCCGCGTCGCAAGAGAGAGATCGCAGCCTGATTCCGGACACCTACAAGTGGAAGATCTCCGACGTTTACCCCTCCGACGCGGCGTGGCGGGAAGCGAAGCAGCGTCTGGTTTCCGAATTCCCATCAGTCGCGGCATTCAAAGGGAAACTGGGGTCATCCTCGAAGGAGCTTCTGGCCTGTCTCGATCTCGTGACCGGGATGCGGAAGGAACTTGCGCGTCTCTCGACGTACGCGAGCCTGAATCTTGACCAGGACACGAGGGTCCAGCAATACCTGGCGATGCAGCAGGAGGTGAGCCAGATCGACTCCAGTTTCCAGGCGGCAACGTCATTTATCCGGCCAGAGATCCTCCAAACCGACGATGCCACGATCACGTCGTTTCTCGACAGCGAACCTGGACTCGGCGTCTATCGCCACTTCCTGGGGGATATTCTGCGCCGGAAAGCGCACACCGGGGCCGCCGGGGAGGAGAAGATCATCGCCGATGCGGGACTGATGGCGGACGCGCCATCCAGCATCCGGGAGGTTTTTGCGGACGCGGATTTTCCTTATCCCGAATTGACGCTGCACGACGGCCGGAGGGTGAAGCTCGACCAGGCCGGCTTCAGCCTGCACCGCGCATCCCCTGATCGCGAAGATCGCGAGAAGGTGTTCGCCGCCTTCATGGGCAGCCTGAACGAGTACCGGCGCACCTTCGGGGCTCAGCTCAGTGCGCAGGTCAGGCAGGACCTCTTCTACAAGGAGGCGCGCAAGTACAATTCGTGTCTCGAGAGCGCGCTGGATGCCAACAACATCCCGCTGACCGTCTACCGGACGCTCATCGACAACGTACACAGGCAGCTGGGTTCGTTTCACCGATATCTGAGGCTTCGCAGAAGAATTCTCGGCGTGGATCAGTTGCACTATTACGACCTCTACGCGCCGCTGGTCGCCGATTTGAATCTCAATTACACGGTCGATGAAGCGAGGTCTCACGTTCTCGCCGCGACGAAGCCGCTGGGGCGGGAATATCTCAATGTCCTGAGAAGGGCATTCGACAACCGCTGGATCGACTACTATCCTACCGACGCCAAGCGATCCGGAGCCTACTCGAACGGTTCCGCCTACGATGTCCACCCCTATGTTCTGCTCAACTACAACGGAAAATACGACGACGTGAGCACTCTGGCGCATGAGCTTGGCCAC
>DATKJY010000287.1:0-8040 GCA_035543175.1 Candidatus Acidiferrum sp. | reverse complement strand
CTTCAGAACCGTGGCCGGCATTCTCGACTATGGCGCAGCAGACGATCTCAGGATTCTCAATGGGCGCGTAACCGACAAACCAGGAATGGTCTTTGCCGTGCGGGTTTTGCGCCGTGCCGGTTTTCCCGGCTATGCTGTAATAATTGTTTTTCAAGCGCCGAGCCGTGCCGCGTCCACCTTCAACCACCAGACGCACCCCTTCGCGCATGAACCCAAGGACGCGATTATCGAACGGCAATTTGAACGACACTTCCGGCTTGACCTCGGTTTCGTCTCCGTTGGGGCCGCGAATAGCTCTCACGATATGCGGGCGATACACTGTTCCCCAGTTCGCAATCCCGGCGTAAAATTGGGTCAGTTGAAGCGGCGTAACCAGAATTTCCCCCTGACCGATGGCGTTGTTCAACGACAGCGCCCGCGTCCAGCCGTTCTTGCCGTAGCGCCGGTCATAGTATTTGCTGTTGGGGTTAAGTCCTGACGATTCGTTCGGGAGATCGATACCAGTTGGTTTGCCGAATCCGCACAGATCGTAGTAACGGCTTAACTGGTCGACGCCGAGCTTAAGACCCAACTGATAGAAGTATACGTCGCAGGACGCCTCTACCGCGTGAACGGCCGTCAGAGCACCGTGGCCGCGCTTATCCCAGCATTTGAAGTACCGATTGCCGTACTGAAATCCGCCGCCGCAGGATCTGAACGTACTATTCTCGTCGATCACGCCTTCCTGCAGTCCCGCGCCGAGAGTAAGGAGCTTCGCCGTCGATCCGGGAGGATACACACCGTTGAGCGGGCGGTTCAACAGCGGGTGGGTAGAATCGTTGGCGATAGCTTGCCATAGACTATCGGAGACAAAGGAGGAGAATGTGTTGGCATCGAAACCGGGATCCGAGGTCATCGCTATTATTTCGCCATTGCGCGGATCCATCGCGACAATTGCTCCGCAACAGAACGAATCCAGCTGAGCCACGGCCACTTTCTGAACGTCATTATCAATGCTCAGAACCAAATCGGAGCCGGCCTTCGGTTCGACCTTCTGGCGACCTTCGTAGGGGCCGAGCACTTCGCCCAGAGCGCTGACCTCGATGTAGGCAGTTCCTTCGATTCCGCGCAGCAGACGGTCGAACTCTTTCTCCAGGCCCTTCTTGCCGATGATGCTCCCCATGCGGTATTCACCTTTAGGGGCCTTGTCCATTTCGGACTCTGAAACTTCGCCGACATGACCGGTGAATGATTCCGCGCCCAGTTCCACGCCATATTGCCGGACCTGGTCAAGCTGGTAGTTGACACCGGGGTATTCAGTATTCTGTTCTTCGAGGACAGCTATTACATCGAACTGGATATCTCGCTTGACATCGGCGGGTTGATAGGGGCTGGCCAGATTCTTGCGGATACGGTTACGGACCTCGGTCGAGTCAAAGCCGATCAGCTTGGCCAGATTGCGGATGGTTTTCCCTTTGACAACTTCGGAGGGGACGACCGAGACGGTGTAGGATGGGCGATTGCCGACAATGACTTTGCCTTCGCGATCGTACATGAAGCCGCGCTGCGGTTCGAGCGGAACTACGCGGATACGGTTGTTATCAGCCAGTTCGGCGAGGTTGCGATGTTCGACAATCTGAAGTTTTATCAGGCCGACTACAAGCAGGATGAGAGCGCCGGTAACCATACCGTGAGCAATCTTCTCCCGGCTCTGCGGCGAAAGAGTGTAACGGTCCATACTATTCCGTCAGAACCTGGCTCTCGCCCGGCGGCTGCCGAAGAGGCCGTCTCTCAACCGAAAGAGCAGGTACGCCAACAAACCAGTATACACGGCGCCGGTCAATCCGGTTCGCCACAACTGATACACAAAACCGTCCGGCTGGCTTATGGCCACGGTGAGGATGTTATGCAGGAGAATACCTCCGAAAACGACCGAGAGCCGGGCGGCCGGCGAATCGATATTCAGCCGCACACGCGCATGAAACGTCCCCCACGCCAGCACCGGCATGGCCAGAGCGTGCCAGCCCATCACAAGCGGGGTGCCGGCTGAAATCACGATCCCGGCGAAAAACGCGAACCACACGGCGGTCAGCTCCGATTTGTACCATGCCACAGTTAGTACGATAAATATCGGTAAATTGAGACTGACTCCCCAGAACGACGTGAGCGGCCGCAGAATGACCTGAAAACCGGCGATCAGCACGAGATAGAAGAAATAAGCGATAATGCTCATCGCCCCTTGACCCTCAGCACGAAAAGTTCATCAAGCGAATTAAAATCCGCCGCCGGCGCCAGGCGCACTTGCGAGAACGGGTCGGTCTCCGAATGGTCGACCGCAATAACGGTCCCAACTTTGAGTCCAGGCGGATACAGCCCGCCAAGGCCCGAAGTGAGAATCTGGTCCCCCGGCTTGACATCGCCGCGGACGGGGATGTTGTCGACGATCAATCCTCGTGACATGACATATTTGGCGATCCCCATCTCCCGGCTCTCTGCGACTCTCACCGCGACACGATTGGCCGGATCGGTCAGAAGCTGCACAGTCGAGTAATAATCAGTGACCGAAATAACTTTCCCGATCAAACCTTCTTCGTTGATAATCGGAAGGCCGGTCACGACGCCGTCTTTGAGTCCGCGATTGAGAACGGCCGAGGTAGGGATTTTGACTCCCGAAACCGCAATGACTTCCGCCGGCAACAGCGTGTAGCCGGTCGGTGGCTCGAATCCGAGAATCGAGCGGAGACGGATATTTTCACGCGCCGCTTCCTCAAGCATCGACACGCGCGACACCGCATCGGCCAGTTTAGCGCGGAGTTCGTCATTATCTTTTTTGACGCCGATCAGGTCATCGATCGAATGCTGGATCTTGAAGAACGGGTAATAGAGGACGGACAGCATCCCGTTGCTAACTGCGCCGCTGACGCCATCGTCGTTATACGCGAGCAGCAGCGCCAGGAGAATAATGATGACAAAATGGAGTTTGCGCCAGTATCCCGAAAAGAGATTTGAGATCCAACTCATCTGTCAAGGCGTCCCAGCCCGACACCGTTCCTAGTTGACATTATCCATCAGCGCCAGCACATCGCCCGGCGAGCCGGCCTGCATCAGCTTGCGGCGATTGTCCTCCGACTTCATCAAGAACGACAAGCGAGCCATGACATTGAGGTGGGCTCCGATCGCATCCTCGGGCGCTGCAATGAGAAAGAACAGATGGACCGCGCGGTGGTCCATGGCTTCGAAGTCAATCCCTTTGGTACTTCGGCCAAATGCAATCACGATCCCTTTGGCCGCTTTCGTCTTGGCGTGAGGAAACGCCACGCCATACCCGACGCCGGTGGTCACGAGGTTCTCACGCTCTCTGACATCATCGAGCAGCTCGGCGCGATCCTTGATCATGTTGGAAGACGCGGCTAGGTCGACCAATTCCTCGATGACACCTTCTTTGGTCGACGACTTGAGATTAAACGTCACCAGACTTTCATCGCAGAATTTGGACAGTTTCATATGCTATGCCTTTACTGAATGGGATTTGCTTCTTCTATCAGGAGCACCGGTATGTCGTCGACTATCCGGTACCTCAACTTACACGACATGCAATCCAGCCATGCGTTTTCCGCCTTGTACTCCAGCGGGCCGGTGCAGGCCGGACACGCCAGTTTGGCAAGTAGCTGTTCAGAGAGGGGAGACACTATTTATCATTCCTCCCTGAATACGCCCATCCGCCGGTATTTGGCCAGACGCTCGCTGAGCAGTTGCTCGACCGGCAGTTGTTTAAGCTCGTTGAATGCCTTGATAATTTCCACTTTCGTATCCGCCGCGGCCTTCACCCAGTCATTGTGGGCGCCGCTGGGCGGCTCAGGAATGATTTTGTCAATGATATCCAGGCTCAACAGATCGTTGGCGGTCGGCTTGAGCGCTTCGGCCGCTTCCGGCGCCCGAGCGGAATCGCGGAACAGAATGGCCGCGCAGCCTTCGGGGGATATCACCGAATACCACGCGTATTCCAGCATCATCACGCGGTCGCCGATGCCGATGCCCAGTGCGCCGCCGGAGGCTCCCTCGCCGATGATCACCACCACGATCGGGACTTTCAGTTCGAACATCGTCTGGATATTCTTAGCGATAGCTTCGGCTTGCCCGCGCTCCTCGGCGCCGATTCCCGGAAACGCGCCCGGGGTATCGATCAGGATAAGAATGGGAAGGCGGAACTTTTCGGCCATGAAAAACAGCCGACGGGCTTTGCGGTATCCTTCCGGATGCGCCATGCCGAAATTACGCGCCAGTTTCTGTTTGGTGTCGCGCCCCTTCTGCTGACCCACGACCATGATCGGCTCACCGTCGAGACGGGCCAGTCCGCCCACCATGGCTTTGTCATCGGCGTAGCCGCGATCGCCGTGGAGCTCGATAAAATCGGTGCACATGAGTTCGATGAAATCAAGCGTGTAGGGACGACGGGGATGACGCGAGATCTGGACCCGCTGCCAGCGCGTGAGACTGGAGTAGATTTCTTCGCGGAGCCGCTCGAGTTTTTTCTCAAGCGATGCGATTTCACCGCCTAATTCGATATTCTCGCCGCGCGAGAAGTCTTTCATATCTGAGATTTTCTTCTCGAGCTCGGCGATCGGCCGTTCAAATTCCAAATACGGAACTTCCGCCATCTCTTATCCTACCATCCCTCTGGGCTCCGGTCAGCCGGAATTCGGTCGTTTGCGTCTTCCTTTGGCCGGATTGGCCGTAAAGATAAGGAACCCGACGGAAATAACAACCATAAAAAGGGCCAAAACACCAAGCACGACAAGGCGATTCCAGTATACCATCGCCAGGGCAAACAACCCGAAAACGACTGATAGTACATAAAATACGAGCACGACCTGCCGATGGCTCAATCCGGCCAGCGCCAGGTAGTGAAACAGGTGCCGTCGATCAGCCTGCATGACATTCTTCCCCGCCGCGACGCGGCGAAAGAACGAACTGATCGTTTCGAGCAGCGGTACGCCAAGAGCGAGTAACGGGACATAGAGAGCAGCAGCGGTGAAGGACCTGATCGGCACGATCAGCGATATGACGGCGAAATAGAATCCGATCTGCAGAGCCCCGGAATCGCCAAGGAATATCCGGGCAGGATATCGATTGTAGTACAAAAACGGCGGGAGAAAACCGATCAGCGTATAGGCAAACAGTATGGCCGAGCCGACTTCGTAATGAATTCCGACAATCGCCAGCGTGATCGCCGCCACCAGAGAAACACCGCCGGCCAGGCCATCAAGGCCATCGATCAGATTAATCGCGTTGGTCAATCCGACTACCCACGCCACCGTCACCACGTAGGACCAGACACCCATCGTGAACTGTCCCAAAAAGGGAATGGCTATCGGGTCGATTGTCAGCCCGCCGGCGCACAGCACAATTCCCGCGGCAATCTCCGCCAGCAATTTGACCCAGGCTGAGACGGGATGGAAATCATCGATCACACCGATCAGGTAGATGATACACGAAGCAAGATAAATGTACGGAAGACTGACGCTCAGGAGTTCAAGCGGCGAGGCTGCAAACAGCAGATGGCCGAGCATCGGCAGCCACATGGCGACAAAGAGTACCGTCCCGCCCAACAGCGATACGGGTCGCTTGTGACGTTTATGGCGACCGGGGTAGTCGTACAGACTATATCTCCGACTGAGCGACAACGCGGCCGGAATCAACACAATCGTGACGACAGCACTGGCCAGAGCAAGTATGATGTATTCGATTAACATCACTCGGCGCTTCTCTTGCCCGGCGAGATACAGATTATAAGAAAATTGACCATGAGCAGCACCGGAAGGATCACAAGGGAAAAACCGTTCGGCAGATGCTTGAGAAAATATCTCCAGACGGAAACATGGTGATGCCAGGCGCGCTTGATGCGCCCCATATTGCCGCCTCTTCCCCACTCGTGAACGGCGCCGGCCGCCGGAACGAACAGGATACTATAGCCTGACTGACCGAGCCGCAGACAGAGGTCGGTATCTTCCATGAACAGGAAGAAGCGCGTGTCAAACCCGCCCACGCGCTCGAACAATTCCAGACGGATCATAACGTAAGTTGCGGCGGTCGCTGGAACTTCGGTAATCTGGTCGTAATCAGGCAATGTGTACATTGGACGATGAGACTTAGACCCGCCGGCAAACAAGCGTCCGACCGACGAGCCGCGTGAGAACAGAAGATTCGTGACAGTCGGCAACTTCCGGCACGACTCCTGAAATCTCCCATCGGGAAACCGAAGCCTACCGGCCGCCAGCCCCACGTGCGGGCGAGACTCCAATCCCTGTCGCAGCTGTTCGATAGCGTTCGGATCGAGTCTGACATCGGGGTTTAGGAACACCAGATACTCACCCGAAGCAACAGAGGCACCCTGATTGCAGGCGCTCGCAAAACCCGCATTCTGCTCGTTCCTGATTATGCTAGCGTCAGGAAACAACTCAGTAGCTATATCCACCGAATTGTCCGCGGAGTGATTATCGACGACGATCAGTTCACTTAAGTCGCGCGCCGACGATTGCTCTAAACTCCTGAGGCAATCTCGAAAGGCCGGCAGCGAGTCGTGCGTGACTGTGATGATGGAATAAATGGCTCGGGTGGCAGACACCGGCGCCGCTCATTTAAATTTGCCGAGCATGGCCTTCCAGCGAAGCAGCCAGACCATCCAGATCGCCTCGCGGACGATTTTCTTGGACATCTTCGACGTCCCGGCCACACGATCGATGAATATGATAGGGATTTCCTTGATGCGGAACCCCTTCTTCCAGGCCCGCATCGACATCTCGATCTGAAACGCATACCCTGAGGAGTGAACTTCGTCAAGATTGATCGCTTCCAGCACTTCACGCCGGAAGCACTTATACCCGCCGGTGGCGTCGCGAATCGGCAGTCCGGTCAATATGCGCGTGTACACGTTGGCGAAATAGGACAAGAGCAGGCGCGACATCGGCCAGTTGATGACGTTGACGCCTGAAATGTAGCGAGAACCCAGCACCAAGTCGTAGTTCTGGATCTCTCGGAGGAAATCGCGAAGATATTCCGGGCCGTGCGAGAAATCCGCATCCATCTCAAACACGAAATCGAACTTTTGCTCAATCGCCCACTTGAACCCAGCCAGGTAGGCTCTTCCCAGCCCTTCTTTCTTTTCCCGGTGAAGGACTCTGACTTTCGGTTCTCCGGCAGCCAGCCGATCGGCAATCTCGCCGGTCCCGTCGGGTGAATTGTCATCGACGATGAGCACGTTGATACGCGGGTCCAGCGGAAGTACGGCGTGCACGATTTTTTCTATGTTCTCCCGCTCGTTATAGGTCGGGAAGATAATGACAGCTCGTTGCGTGTGGTTCATGATTCGGACGGCTTTCCTGTTGGCGCTTTTCTGAGTCCTGGAATTACGTAAAGCCCAATGATAACAAGTACATACAGCGATGTCAACCACGTGATCAAGCGGCCCGTTCGGTATCGCGGAGAATTGTACGTAAACTTGACTTCTTTACTTCCCCTCGGAACAACCACTCCCCGGAAGGCCTCATCGGCCCGCAGCAGTTTGGCCGGATTGCCATCGATGGTGATATGCCATGACTCATAGTAAACGTCGGTCAAAACCATCAGGCGGTCGTGAGCGCAATTCACACCGACCAGCACCGAATCGACCGCATGCGAGATCACCCAGGCGGAATCGGAGGGCGAAGGCGTTGAGGGCGGCATCCCCGGATCCTCCTCGAAGTATGCAAGCGTACGAAGGTCCGAGGAGCCGTTGAGTATCAAGGGAGTAATATCCTTGCGTTCGGGAATGACTCTAAAGCTGTCCACAAAGAAGGCGCGAGGTAGGGCGTTTTCATTTCGCAGTATGGACACCTGCCCAAATGAGATTGCGGGAACCACGGGTTTCGGCCCGAAGTAGCCTTCCGGAAATGCATTGGCCGGACCGATCAGATACCTGGTACCAACCAAGTTCAAGAAGCGAGGATTGAACTGGTTGGTTCGCGCCGGTCCGCCGACCAGGTCATCGTACCACCGAAGCTGGTTGCCGTGGTACCCGATGAC
>DATKJY010000286.1:0-4491 GCA_035543175.1 Candidatus Acidiferrum sp. | reverse complement strand
CACTCGAAGCGGCACCGGATTCCTCAAGTGCGAAGGACGCGATGTAGATCTGCTGATTCCCCAGACCGGACTCGGCACCGCGATGGATGGAGATCGCGTCATGGTACGCCTGTCCGGGCAGATTGGTGGTCGCGACGCGGCTGTCGTTATCAAGGTTCTCGAGCGCGCCAAACGGAATATCGTCGGCGTTTTCAAACGAAGTCCCAGATTCTCCTACGTCGTGCCCGACAATCCCCGAATTCATCGGGACATCTATATCCCCTCGGACCTGACCAAGGACGCGGAAGAAGGCGAGAAGGTTGTCGCAGTTCTGACAGAGTGGGAGGACCAGTATCGAAATCCCGAAGGTGAAATTGTCGAACGACTGGGATTCCCGGGCGAGCCGGGCGTGGACATGCTTACCGTGATGCGAACTTTCGATCTTCCCGAGTCTTTTCCCACGGCGGTGCTCGATGAGGCCGAGCGAGTATCGGCCCAGTTTGATGAGAGCAATGTCGACGGCCGGATGGACCTGACCGGTGATTGCATCTATACAATTGATCCCGAAGATGCCAAGGACCACGACGATGCCGTATCAGTCACGAAAACGCCCGGCGGCTATCGTCTGGGAGTACACATCGCCGATGTTTCGAATTTCGTTGATGAAGGCACGGAGCTCGACCTTGAAGCCTTCCGACGAGGAAATTCAGTCTATCTTCCCGGAATGGTAGTCCCGATGCTTCCCGAAGTACTTTCAAACGACGTGTGTTCGCTCGTTCCGAATCGCGCTCGCTTGGCCCACTCAGTCTTCATCGATTTCGATCCCAAAGGCAAGATGCTCGAATGGCATCTCGCCGACACGGTCATCAAATCTAGAGCGAAACTCACCTACGAAGAGGTTCAGGAGTTTTTCGATTCCGGGACTGCCACTCCCAAGATGCGCAAGGTGGCCGCAAATTTAACGCTCGCTCGCGAATTAGCCCGCCTTCTCTCGGCTCGACGCTTTACCGAGGGCTCGCTTGATTTCGATTTGCCGGAAGCGAAAATCATTCTGAATAAGCAAGGAGAAGTCCTTGAGTTGGGGAATCGCGTGCGCCTGGAATCGCATCGGCTAATAGAGGAATTCATGCTGGCGGCCAACCGGGCGGTGGCGCTGGAAGTATTTCGGAACGGTCAGCCGTTTCTGTATCGCGTACACGACCGCCCGACAATGGAGAAACTGCAGGCCTTCAGTCATATGATGGGTCGCCTCGGACACAAATTCCCGGTGTCGCCGAATATGCGGCCGGCGCAATTCGCTCGCTTTCTCACACAGATAGCCGATTCGCCGGAGGCCGATTTCATCAATGAACTGATGCTTCGTTCCATGCAAAAAGCGGTATACCAGCAGAAAAATATCGGCCACTTCGGACTGGCATTCTCACACTACACCCATTTCACATCGCCGATTCGTCGTTACCCCGATTTGATTGTGCACCGTCTTTTGCGCAAACTTCATCACGGCAAGTACCCTCCCGCGTACGCCCGTAGAGTGAGCGGCATGATCGACCGGATCGGCGAGCACTGCTCCGAGACCGAGAGGATGGCCGAAGCCGCCGAGCGCCAGGCGGTCAAAGTCAAGCAGGTGGCATATATGGCCAATCATCTCGGCGACGAATACGACGGTATCATCTCAGGCGTCACCGCATATGGCTTTTTCGTCCGCTTGACCAACATGGGAGTCGAGGGCATGGTGCGGATCTCGGCCATCGACGATGACTACTACCTGTTTGAGGAAAAGAACTATCGCATCATCGGGCGCCGCTCACAGCGGGTGTTTCGACTTGGCGACGCCATCAGGGTGGGAATTGCCAAAGTCGACACGACACGGAACGAGATCGACCTCTCTATTATTGAACGGAAGAAGAAACGTGCCGAGTCTCAACCGCAGGAAAAGACAAAGTTATCTCGACGACTGGCTCGGCACAAGGGAAGACGAAAGAAGCACCCATGAATACCCGTGTCGTTATTCTCCGCAATCAGGCAGCCTCAAATCATAATTCCATTCGGTGGGATCAGATTGGCCTAGTCGTCACCGAACTTGCGGAACTTTATCAGACAGTCAAAGAGCAAACCGTCGACCTCGTGCTGGCCGATGAAGGTCGTCACGATTTGACCCACGCGGTGGCGATTAAGATACGTCGGTTTAACGGCCTCACGGAAATCTGGCGAATCACAGGCGAACAAATCTCTCCGGACATCCGAGAAGAGTTCATCGACGGCTCCATTGCGCACGACCTGGGTCAAGCAGGCATCGAACAGAAGGTGAAGGATATTCTCGCGGATAAGGCCTTGCTTCAGAAGTATTCCATGGTGGGACGTTCGGCCAAGCTTAAGGCGATTGCGCGTGTAATCGAGCGCATCGCGCCGACCGATGTCTCAGTCCTCATCGTCGGTCCGTCCGGTGCCGGCAAGGAACTGGTGGCGAAGGCCCTGCACGCCAATTCCCCTCGCAAAGATAAGCCATATGTCGCGATAAACTGCGGCGCATTGGCGGAAGGGGTGCTGGAGTCAGAACTGTTCGGCCACGAGCGCGGAGCTTTTACCGGCTCGGTTGCCAAGCGGGAAGGTCTGTTCTTCAAGGCTGAGGCCGGGACCATCTTCCTCGATGAAATCGGCGAGACCAAGCCTGATACGCAAGTGAAATTGCTTCGGGTTCTCGAGGATGGCGCCTATTATCCGGTAGGATCTTCGACGCCTCGCCGCGCCAACGTCCGGGTCCTGGCGGCCACTAACAGGGATCTGATGGAAGCAATTGCCGAGCGGCAGTTCCGCGAGGATTTGTACTTCCGGATAGGCGTCGTCAAGATCATCGTGCCGTCGCTTCTCGACAGGAAATCAGACATTCAACCGCTCCTGCAGCATTTCTGGGCGGACCATTCCGGTATGGATTACAGTGATTCGGCCCTTGACCTTCTCTGCCGCTATGATTGGCCGGGAAATGTCCGGCAACTGAAGAACTTTACATCGCGGATGGCGGCCCTCAAGCCGAAGGGGCTGGTGGATGTCAACGATGTCGAGAAGTTTATCGCGGAACAGCATGCTTCGGCGACTCACCTGCCGGTCACCACAGGTCGAACGGTTGAAGAGGCAGGTCAGGAGCTCATTTACCGAGCGATTTTGTCGCTGGGCAACGAAATTCGGTTGCTTCGCGACCTGATTACATCGCATCTTCCGAGTGAATCAACGGCAACGCAATATGAAGAGCACAGCGCCGTAGACACGCCATCGACTACCATGGACGAGATGGAGAAGAACCTGATCAAGAAGATTCTGAGCGAGACCAAGGGGAATCGGAAAGAAGCGGCGCGGCGGCTCGGCATCGGCGAACGAACCTTATACAGAAAGCTTACCCGGTATAAACTGAGTTAGGTTGCAGCGACGTGGGAAGGTTGCTTTGGAGGGTAGCAATGGGGCTGGGATTGTTGATGGCGGAGCCTTGCCTGGCGCAGGGACTCTCCACGCTCGTGTTTCCATCCGAAGATGAAATTGTCGAAGCTCTGCAATCCGGCGAGATCGACTACTACCAGTACCTTGTGTTGCTTGAGCTATCCCAAAACGGCATCGATAACGATAATCTGTACCTGCTCGATGAGATCCCCAATCTCTGGTTTGTGAAAAGCGATACGTCGGAGGCCGATCAGCTTTCCTCCGACCAGAAGAGCGCGTTTCAATTCGGACGCCGAAACAACGCCGGCACCTACGCGTACGTTCGACACCGATATACTCAGAAAGTAAATGAAGAATCTCAGTCGTCATATCAAACTACCGGCCGGGTGTGGCTGCAGGGCGGCTACCGAGCATCGTTTGGCCTTCGCCGCGATTACAGCGGAAGGGAGCGATGGGTCGAGCGGTCAATTGGGTATGTCAGCGATTCAGGCGTCATACGAGCGGTTCGATTCGGCTCGGTCACCGAGCGATTCGGCCTCGGCTCGATCGTTGGTTATAGAGGCAAGCTGCTACATTACGATGGCGATTTGAGCGGTGAGTCTCTTTTGAACCCGGATTTTGGCGGGTTCAATGGTCTTTCATTGCACCTGATAAAGGGGAGGGCCGACGACTGGGCTCTCGTCTCGTATTCGCGAGATACCGCCAATGACCTTCTGACAATTGCCGGCATAACGGCAATTCAAGCTGGCGCTTCGAGAGTATGGTTCCAGACCGGGTGGAACCGCTTGAAGTCCCGCACATCCGGACGCCGGTTCGATGACATCAAGGTCGGTCTTGGTTACGAACGCCGCTATGCCAAAGGAGAATTTCGCGCTGAAGCCAGCTCTCAGGGAGGAGCCGGCACGGCCCCGGGCTGTCTGCTCGTCGAAGGGGCTCACGTCATCGCCGGTCAGCAGATCAGGTATGCCGGATGGGCGTATAGCCGCGATTTCGTCGATCTGTCAAGTGGTTCCAAGGCCGCTTCCATACGCCGTAACCGGCTGCTTCCTGATATCGAGTTTACATATTCCGATAAGCGTGCAG
>DATKJY010000285.1:0-3995 GCA_035543175.1 Candidatus Acidiferrum sp. | reverse complement strand
CACCCAAAAATGTGATAGCCGATTCGGCCGGCCGGACGTTATAATGATTAGAAAGGATACAACCGACAATAGAATAAAGGCTTACGGCTTCGAAAACCCACCCGTTGGGTGGGCTACCAAAACGAACCCAATCTATGGGTGGGGTACGAATCACAAGCCCACCCGATGGGTGGGGTACCGAAGTAGGATAGGCGCTGGACTATTCTTTAGCTTGGACTTAAGGGATTATGTGGCAGGAAAAGGATATCTATCTTAGCGACAACGCCCTCACCGTCCTAAAACGGCGCTACTTGATGAAAGACAGCCAGGGGCGCGTTATCGAGACACCGCGGGAGCTTTTCATTCGGGTCGCCAAATTCATCGCGGAAGCGGACCGGCTGTATGTCGCTGATGATCGCCAGGTCAACCAAAGCGCGGAGGGATTCTTTGCAGCCATGGCCGATCTTGATTTCCTGCCTAATTCGCCGACCCTCATGAACGCCGGGCGGCCGCTGGGACAGCTCTCGGCTTGCTTCGTCCTTCCGGTCGGCGACTCGATGGAGGAGATTTTCGAGACCAACAAACATGCTGCTATCATCCACAAATCCGGCGGTGGCACAGGGTTCTCGTTTTCGCGACTTCGGCCGCGCAATTCAGTGGTGGCGTCGACATCGGGGGTGGCATCGGGTCCGGTCTCATTTCTGAAGGTATACAATGCTTCGACCGAAGCAGTGAAGCAAGGGGGGACGCGGCGGGGCGCCAACATGGGAATTCTTCGGGTAGACCATCCCGATATTCTTGAATTCATATCATGCAAACAGGATACTGACGAGGTCACAAATTTCAATATCTCCGTGGCCATCAGTGACGCCTTCATGGAAGCGGTCGAGAAAGGGACAACCTACCCGCTCATAAATCCGCAAACCGGCAAGACCCATGTGATAGATGGAAAGGAAGTCCATCTCGATGCGCGCCGGGTATTCGATACGATCGTCGAGCAGGCGTGGAAGACGGGTGAGCCGGGGATTATTTTCATCGACCTGATGAATCGTCTTAATCCGACATCGCCGTCTGAGACAATTGAGGCCACCAATCCCTGCGGCGAGCAGCCTCTTCCGCCGTACGATTCCTGCAATCTCGGATCAATCAATCTCGGGCATTTTGTCAAGGGGGTACTTCCAGCCAACTATGCCATCACAAATCCTTCAGAAGGTGTCGATTGGGATCGATTGGGGGAGACGATTCGGACGGCCGTGCATTTCCTCGACAACGTCATCGACATGAACAAATACCCGATTGCGCAGATAGAAGCGCAGACGAAGAAGAATCGCCGAATCGGCCTGGGCGTAATGGGCTGGGCGGATATGCTCATCAAGCTGCATCTTCCGTACAATCAAGAAGCCTCCCTGTCGCTTGGCGAGAAGCTCATGGCGTTCATCGAAACCGAAGCACGTAATGCATCGTCGGAGTTAGCCAAGACTCGGGGACGATTCCCCAACTGGGAAGGGTCCATCTATCAGCGCGAAGAAGTGGTGATGCGAAATGCCACCGTCACGACCGTGGCGCCGACCGGGACCATATCAATAATCGCGGGGTGTTCGTCCGGAATTGAACCGTTCTATTCAATTGTGTTCGAGCGAAACGTGATGGATGGAACGCGCATGCTGGAAGTGAATCCGCTTTTTGCCCGTGTTGCTACGGATGGTGGATTTTACTCGGATGAATTAGTTCGCAAAATCGCGGCGGTTCGAAGTCTCTCCAGTATCGAGGAAGTCCCTGAGGCAGTCAGTGCTCTTTTCTTGACGGCGGCGGATATTTCGCCCGAAGATCATATCCGGATGCAGGCGGCTTTCCAGAGACACTGCGATGCCTCGGTGTCCAAGACTATCAATTTCCCAGAATCAGCCATGCAGGCCGATGTTAAGTCGGCTTATGAGCTTGCATATAAACTCGGCTGCAAAGGGGTGACAATTTATCGCGACAACTCCCGCCCCAATCAGGTATTGGCTCCGATTACCGCAAGGCCGGCCCTTTCGGCGCCGATTCCTGCACATACAATGCAGCAGCGTCCTTCCGTCCTTACGGGATTTACCGAGAAGATGAAAACCGGATACGGCAATCTGTACGTCACCGTTAATCTCAAGGATGGGCGGCCGTTTGAAGTGTTCGCTCATATCGGCAAGTCCGGTTATACCACGATGGCGGACACCGAAGGGATTTGCCGGCTCATCTCTTTGGCGCTGCGGTCAGAAATTCCGATCGAGCAGGTCATTCGTCAACTTAGGGGCATCGGGGGCTCCCAGCAGATTTATGCCGATGGGGCCCGGGTTTTTTCGATTCCGGACGCCATTGCTCAGGTGCTGGAGCGGCATTTCGGAGAGGGGGATCCCAAGGCCCTTGAGAAGGCCCAGCCGGCCGAGATTTGTCCGGAATGTGCCGGACCCATGAATTTCACTTCGGGCTGTTATGCCTGCCCTTCCTGCGGTTATTCCAACTGCTGATTCTTCCGATATAGTACGAACGGGGCTTATTGCGTATTATGAATTGAGCGATTATGTCTTCGGGCGATTACATACCGGTTGGCAGGACCTCCCTGGTCAAGAAGGGTGAGGTGTCGCTGCAGGTACAGACGGAATATGCCAGCCGTCCGAACCCCCGGATAACGACCTGCATTCTTCAGAATGGCCGGGTACTGCACAAAATCGAGCGTTCGGTTGACAACCCGATCAGTACGATCGAGGAGCAGTTGCGGGTCGAGACCACGATCAAGCGGCAGCACGCCGAGATTATTGCGATTATTCAAAACACTCCGTATACGCCTCCTGAAAAAGGGGATCGCGAGATCGTCTCGCGCAAACCCAGGGTCACCATTCCAAGGAAAGCAGCAGACTGTATCGCGGCTGTACCTGGAGTCCAGAAGGTATTTCACTTGGACAACGAAGGTAATTTCATGGGTGATACCGGCTCCGAGCAATTCCGCAAGATGTTTGGCCCGGTATTCAAGAGTCTGCATGAACTGATGGCAATATTCGGACGACTGCCCGGGGTGGGGATCACGCGAGAGAAAGGCGTATACGAAGTCGAACGCGATCGCCTCTATTTTGCGTCGGCCGGGACAGAATGTTTCTTTGTGCTCGTTCGCCGGGTAGACCCCACAACCGATTTTGAGAAGGCAATCAAGGCGGCGGTCTTAGGTTAGCGACAGTTACGCGATTCGAAAAGCGAGTCAAAAAAAACCCGCCCCATGGGGCGGGTTTTTCATTTTGGGAGAGAGATGCGAGATTTGAAAAAACTCCCAAAACCTTACGGTAAAGGGCTTATAGTCACTTCTCGCGTCTTGCTTTCGCTATCGTCAAACGACGGGTCACGGCGTACGCGCAGCGAAGAAGAGACATCCTTCATAGTATGAGTGTTAGAGATTTTCAAATGCCTATCTCTCTCCACATCTTTTTCGCTCTCATATATACGGGTGTTAAAAGCCGGCTGCAAGGATTTTCTTTCTCCTGTTGCCAGAGCGAATCCGCCACTGTAATTTTGTTCAAACAAAATAGAAATTGCATACGACACAAGGAGGCGCATGAACTCTCAGGAGATACTGGCATTATTCAAAGAATCACACGCGCTCCTCACGGGGCACTTCCTGCTGACATCGGGGCGGCACTCCGACGTCTACTACGAAAAATTCACTCTTCTCAAGAACCCGACCATCTGTACTCGTATCTGCGAAGCGATGGCCGATGCCTTCCGTCACTCGGGTGTTCAAACGGTAGTCGGGCCGACTACGGGCGGGATTATTATTGCCTACGACGTTGCAAGGTACCTTGGGGTCGAGTCTATCTATGCCGAGCAGGGGGATAGTGGACGCGTCTTCAAGCGCGGGTTCTCGCTGGAGCCCGGACAGAAAGTCGTAATAGTCGATGACGTTCTGACGACCGGAAAATCAGTGGCAGAAGTTATCAGCCTGGTAAAATCCTACAATGCAAAAATCGTGGGTATCGGATTGCTTTTGGATCGGT
>DATKJY010000284.1:0-4601 GCA_035543175.1 Candidatus Acidiferrum sp. | reverse complement strand
AGCAGTACAACGTACTCAAGACGGGCGAGGCGCTGGCGCCGATGATTGCTGGATTTCGATTCGGTCGCGAACTCTGGCAGGTGTTTCTCTGGATTGCGGTCTTCTTACTCGCTATCGAAATGCTCCTTTCCCGGGGTGAAGCGCCGACGGAGTGACCCATGACGCTTCTGGCAGCCGAGCGCATCTATAAACGCTTCAAAGATCAGCTCATTCTTGACGATGTTTCGTTCTCGCTGCAGGACAGCGATCGGATCGGACTGGTCGGCAAGAATGGCATCGGCAAAACCACGCTTCTCGAAATTCTCGCTGGGAAACAGGAACTCGACAGCGGGGTGATCACGCGCTCACGAACCTGCGCGATAGATTATGTCGAGCAGGAAAAGACAGAATACCTCGATCTGGCGTTGTTTGATTTCGTCGCGGCCGCGCGGCGGGACCTTCTCGACATGCGTCAGGAGATTGTCGACCTCGAACATCATCTGGAAAAGAATCCGCACGACGTCGATGGTGTCACCCGGTTGGGTGATCTTCAACATACGTTTGAAATGGAGAAGGGGCTCAATTTCGAGACCGAAGTTGGGAATATTCTGATTGGGCTGGGTTTTGATCCATCGAGGCATCACGATTTGCTCAGACACCTCTCCGGCGGCGAAAAGAACCGCGCCGGGCTGGCCCGGCTGCTGGCGGGCAAGGGGAACCTTCTGCTACTGGACGAGCCGACCAATCACCTGGACATCGAGTCTACAAAGTGGCTGGAGACCTATCTCAAGCAATTGAACAAGGCGTATATCATCGTCTCGCACGACCGGTCTTTCTTGACGGCTACAGTCGAGAAGGTCTGGGAGATGGGGTTCGGGAAGGTCGAAGTATATTACAATGGGTTTGAGAAATATCTCGTCGAGCGGCACGAGCGCAGGCGTCTGGCGGAACATCATTACCGTCATCAGCAGGAAGAAATAAAACGGCTGGAAGAGTTCGTGCGGCGAAATCTGATGGGACAGAAAAGCCGGCAAGCGCAATCGAAACTCAAATATCTCAACCGCATCAAGCGGCTTCCGCCGCCGAGAGCCACTAGTCGCGGGCCGGTGATCCGGATGGAATCCTCGGGGAGGTCGTTCAACCAGGTGCTCGATTTAGAAGATGTCAGCCTCGCGTACGGTGCGACGATGGTGGTCGAGGAAATCTGCTTTACGCTCTATCGAGGTGACAAAGTTGGCTTAATCGGAAGGAATGGCTCCGGTAAATCGACGATTCTCAAGGCGCTCATAGGGGAACTTGAGCCGGTCGATGGCGCGGTGCGGCTCGGGAGCAATGTCGATGTCGCCTACTTCGATCAGGAGTTGTCGGATCTTAATCTCGAAGCTACCGTGCTTGACAACATGTGGGAGATGGACCCATCGGCGGATGTAAATAAAATACGTTCGTTTCTGGGGCGATTCGGCTTCACCGGTGAGGATTCACTTAAAGCAGTGGCGGCGCTGTCGGGCGGCGAGAAGACGAAGCTCTGCCTGGCGCGGCTGCTCTATCATCCGGCGAATTTTATCATATTCGACGAGCCGACGAACCATCTGGATATCGACGCCCGCGAGGCGCTCGAGCAGGCGCTGTCCGAGTACGAAGGGACCTGCCTGATAGTCAGCCACGACCGGTATTTTCTCGATAAAGTGGTCAGCAGGATACTATATATCAATGACGGGCGATTGAAGTCGTACAACGGCAACTACAGCTATTTTGCCGAGAAGAGCGTGGCGCCTTCGGAGCCCGAGGTTGCGAAATCGAAAGAGGATAAGGATAAACGGGCGTATTTCGATTTCCGGGAGCAGTCCAAAAACAAGGCGCGGCTCAAGAAGAAGATCCTGTCCACCAAATCGAAAATTGAAGACATGGAGCGCGAGCTTGGGGAGCTTGAAGCGGGAATAAGCCACAATATCCCACGGCATGATTGGGAGAAACTTCAGGAGGCTGCCGAGCGGAAGAAAGTGGTCGAAACGGAAATACTCGAGCTGTATGTTCAGCTTGACGAGTTGCAGGGGACGTTGGGTGATTGAAGTTCTGGCAATATCGGGTTCGCCGGTGAAGGGAAGCTCCACCGATATCCTGCTTGAGACTGTCGGTAAGTCGTTGTTGGAATCTGCCGGACCGGATAGGTGCCGGCTGACGGTGATACGGCTGAATGAACTCAGGTTCATTGCCTGTCAGTCATGCGGGAAGGCGCCGGACAGCAGGTGGTGCTTGTACGATGACGACCTGACGCCGGTGTATGAGAAAGTAGCTGAATGTGATTGTTTGCTTTTCGGGAGTCCCATCTATTTCGACAGCGTGTCGGCCCAGGCCAAGGCGTTTATGGACCGATGCAACTGCTTCCGACCGCTTGATTTTGGACATACGAATCCGGGGCACCGGTTTGTGAAGCGGTTGACACGCAAGCGCCCGGGCGGCATGGTGCTGGTGTCCGGCGAAGGGCAGTGGATTGAAGGAGCAAGGCGGACGATTGCCGGATTTTTCAAATGGATTGAGGTAACAAACGAAGGTTTACTCTCGTATGCCGCCAAAGATGATTATACTATTGGAGCGGTGCGAAATGACTTTCAGGTGCTCGGTCAGGCGAAAGAAATGGGCACCCGACTGGCGGAGATAGTGGTGAGAGACCATGAATCATAAAGAGACCGAAGATTATTACCGGGCCCGGGCGGGTGAATACGAGCAGATCTACTACCGCGAGGTTCCCAAGCGGAGGCGGGAGATCGATGACGAGGTTGAGCGCGTGGCGAAACTGGTCAAAGGGAAGAGTGTGCTCGATCTGGCCTGCGGCACCGGCTACTGGACGCAGGTGATATCACGCACCGCCAAGCGGGTGACGGCGATAGATGTTTCCGGGGAGATGCTGGCAGAGGCGAAGAAGAAATCGTATGTCGCGCCGGTCGAGTTTATCGAAGCCGACATGTTTTCGCATACGTTCGAGAATAAGCCGTTCGATATTATTACTGTCGGGTTCTGGTTTTCACACCAGCCGAAGCAGGAGTACGAATCGTACTTCAAGATGCTTTTGTCGCTGCTCAAGAAGAACGGGTTGATCTGGTTGATCGACAACAATCCACCGGCCGAGGGGGCGAATTTTGAGTCAGCCGGGACCGATACGCACGGCAACAATTTCAAGCGCCGGTTTTTGGAGAGCGGCGCCCAGTTTGTGATTCTCAAAAACTATTTCAGCCGCCAGGATTTATATGACATTTTCCGCCCGCGATTCGATCTGAAGTCGATTGTCTACGGGACCTATTACTGGTCGGTGGTGGTGGGGCGGAAATCGTAGCTTCGCGGACCAATCTCAACAGTCTCTATCATATTTTTTGCTGTCTGCCTGTTAACCTCGGCGGACTGCCGGCGTCTTGTACTTAGAAATAGGAAGAAATCAGAATTACCGAGCCAACGACGGAGTACAAGATGAACGGAATGACCAAATTGAGAATATTGCTGCTTCTTGTAATGGTCGTGCTGGCGGTAATTATGGTAGTGCATCCGACAAGTTCACCATTAGAAAGGAGCATATCATGGAGTCTGCTTACAGTCTCAATGGAGTCATCGCTGTCTTAGTTGGTTTCGTTTCGGTGGCGCTGGGAATCGCCCTTATCTGGTTGATTCACCGAATTTACAGATCAAGGGCGCAGATGCGCCTGGCGCGCGCCGAGGCCTATAATCGTCTATTGGAGAAGTTCAGCAGCGCGAAGGAGTTCAGCGATTTCCTTCAGACCGAGCAGGGGCGGCAGTTTATCGAAGACCCGGTGCCGGCCCCCAAGTCCGGCCTCACTCGCATACTCCGGCTGGCGCAGGCCGGGATAATTGTCGTGGCGATCGGGATAGCTTTCTTTCTCAACGCGTACCGACTTCGCGATGCCACCGACCTTCACTACTCGACTCAGGCGATGGATTGCAGTTACTGGGGGATAGTCGGCGTGACGGTGGGGCTGGGGCTTTTGGTTACGGCGGCATTCTCGTATGCCATAGCGAAGCGCTGGCATCTGTATAACGGAAACGGCCAGAAGGGATAGTCCTTGTCACGGCGACTGCGGGCAAGCTTCTTAGGAGAACCAGTTTGGGATCGGACAAGCCGTGAACCAGAAGGCGCGATTCGAGGCAGTCTATGAGAGCACACGACAATCGGTCTATGCGTATCTATACCGGACGCTCGGCGACAAGGCTCTGGCGGAGGATCTGTTTCAAGAGACGTATATCCGATTTTTCCGGGCGGAGGTGTCAGGCCTCGACGACGCCAAGTGCCGGGCGTACTTGTTCCGAATTGCTGCGAACCTGATAAATGATCATTTTCGCAGAGAGAAGCGAAAGAAGCAGATGGTTGAAGAAATCTCAGCAGACTCTATGGAATTGTCGGGTGAACAGACCTGTAATGAGGGAGTGGTTTCGGCGCTCAATAAGCTAAGTGTGCAGAATCGGAATCTTCTTTGGCTGGCGTATGTCGAACGGTTTGATCATGTGCGAATTGGAGAGATGCTTGGAGTTGGCCCAAAGTCCGTCAAAGTGCTGTTGTATCGGGCGAAGCAGAAGCTGGCGGCATTGATTGAAGGGTCCGGAAGCAAGAAAGGGAC
>DATKJY010000283.1:0-3517 GCA_035543175.1 Candidatus Acidiferrum sp. | reverse complement strand
CGCACGAGCTGCGAGCGAACATCGCCGCACGCGAAGATTCCCTTGATGGAGGTCTCCATTTTCGAATCGGTGATGATATAGCCGCCGGCGTCCTTCTGGAGTGCACCGCGAACCAGCGAACTATTCGGTTGGAAACCGACGTAGACGAAGATCGCGCCGATGTCCAGAGTGGAGACCTTACCGGACTTCACATTTTTCAGCGTGAGGTTCTTGACCACGCGGCCATCGCCGTTGATGGATTCGACGACGGTGTCCCAGATGACTTCGACTTTGGGATTATCGAACGCGCGCTGCTGGACGACTTTCTGAGCGCGAAAACTGTCGCGGCGATGGATCAAGTAGACTTTGGAGCCGAACTTGGTGAGAAAAGTGCCTTCTTCGACGGCTGCGTCTCCCCCGCCGACCACAGCGATTACCTTATCGCGGAAAAAGGCGCCGTCGCAAATAGCGCAGTAGGAAACGCCCTTGCCGGAATACTCGGCTTCGCCGGGAATATTCAGCTTGTTGGGCGAGCCGCCGGTAGACAGGATGACAGCCTTGCCTCGGTAGATATTGCCCGAGGCACACCGGGCGACACGATCCTCGCCGTCGGCGTAAACCTCCTCGACTTCCTCCATCTCGATTTCGAGGCCGAATTTCTTGGCATGCTCAGTGAACCGCATGCCGAGTTCGGCCCCCGAGATATGTTCAAAGCCGGGGTAGTCCTCGACATCGCCGGTGACGGCGATCTGGCCACCGGGAAGGTATTTTTCGAGACAGACGGTTTTTCGACGGGCTCGAGCCGAGTACATGCCGGCACAGAGTCCGCCCGGACCGCCACCGACAATTACAACATCATATCTTTTTTCCTGCGCCACTATTCCATATCCTTTCATTTGAGCCTAATCAAGGTAGGGTAACAAGGGGAGCAAGGACCGGTTCTACCAATCAATTCCTTTTTGGGCGAGAATTCCCTTCTGGAACGGGTGCTTGATCTCTTTCATTTCGGTCACGAGATCCGCTTGCTCCTTGAGCCAATCCGAGGCGCCTCTCCCGGTTATAACAAGGTTCTGTTTCTCGCCTCTGGCAGCCAGAATTGACTCAAGCTCCTCCTGGGTGACCAGTCCGAGGCTCTGGGCTACATTGAGTTCATCCAGGATCACCAGCTGGTATTCGCCGGAGCTGATCTTGGCGAGCGCCAATTCGACCCCCTTTCTGGCGGCTAAACGGTGCTGCTCAAAGGTTTTGGTGTCATCGACGATCCCTACAAACCCCTCACCGATAACGTGGAGTTCGACATTGGGTTCCAGCCGTTTGACCCCTTTCAACTCGCCGTACTTCCAGCTACCCTTGACGAATTGGATAATGCAGATTTTCCAGTCATAGCCGACCGCCCGGACACACATGCCGAGCGCGGCGGTGGTCTTACCTTTGCCGTCGCCGGTGTAAACTATTAACAGGCCTTTGGTTACCTCTTTTGGCGTCATATCGAACGACCTCTGCTGCCCTAATGTAGTACATAATATCTGGTCCGAAAAGTATTTTTTCTAGGGGGGTAGAAAGAGTTTTTTTTCACATGCCGATAAAAATCTTGTGAAAAAAGTAACATTTGACATTGACTTTAGGGTCTACTTTCGGTATATTTTTTTCGTAATTTAAAAGAATATCGACTCAGTATTGATTCGATGTCGCGGAAAGAAGTCCAGAATAGCCTTTTTGCAAGGTAGGTATTGATGCAGTTCACCAAGGCTGAGGAGTACGGTATGTTTGGGGTCCTTTATTTGGCCGAAAAGGACCGTTCTGTCGTGACGCCGTTATCGGAGATATCGGAATCGCAGAATATCCCCGAGAAGTTTCTGGCCAAGATATTTCAATCGTTGTCGAAATCGGGGATCGTTCGCTCGCACCGCGGCGTGCGGGGTGGATTTACGTTAGCTCGTGATCCTCGCGAGATAAGCATCAAGGAAGTTCTGGAGACGATCCAGGGGCCGTATCATTTGATGAAATGCATCAAGGATATTCGCAACTGCGACCATAATGGCAACGAGTTTTGCGCTTTGCGCGAAGTAATCAAGGTTGCGGAACGCCAGCTGTGCAACGTCTTCGAGCAGTACACGCTGGCCGATCTCATTCAATGGCAGCGAAATAAGGCGATGACGAGCTGAGCCGGCCGACCGGGCGTGGCCGCAATTTGGTTTACTTTGAGACAATTTTCACGTATCTTCCGCCGGCTTTTGGATAGCAGCGGAAGATAGGACGTCATGCCGGTCAAATCAGATCGTTGGATCATAGACATGGCCACGCGCCATGCCATGATCGAACCGTTCACGCAGGAGCAGATCCGAACAGGTATAAGTTTCGGGGTGTCGGCGTACGGATATGACCTGAGGTTGGCCGACGAGTTCAAGATATTGAATGTCGGGGGGGTGTCGGAAATCGATCCCAAGGCAGACACGAGCAGGCACTTTATCGACGTCAAGTCGGAGTCCATCCTCATTCCGGCCAATTCGTATCTGCTCGGGAGGTCGGTTGAGTATTTCCGCATTCCGCGAGATGTGATCACGATATGTTTCGGGAAATCGACGTACGCCCGCTCGGGCGTCATCGTCAATGTTACCCCGTTCGAACCGGAATGGGAAGGATTTGCGACAATCAGCCTGGCCAACACGGCGCCGCGACCGGTCCGCGTCTATGCCAACGAAGGAATCGCACAGATACTCTTTCTGGAAGCCGCGGAGATGTGTCAGACGTCTTACAAGGACAAAAAGGGCAAATACCAGGGTCAGAAGAAGATTACGTTATCAAAATCGGAGTAGTTCAACCGATATAGTAGCACATTAGTGCGTATATCTGGGAGTAGAGAGTTAGGAGTTACATAATGCCAGAACCAGCCCTGAAAATACAGGAGAAGACGGAGACCAAACCGACCAAACGTCGGATGGTCACAATCGACGGCAATACCGCCGCCGCGCACGTGGCGCATGCGACGAACGAAGTGATTGCGATTTACCCGATCACACCGTCGTCGAACATGGGCGAGATTTCGGATGCGAAATCAGCTGCCGGTGAACGGAATATCTGGGGCACGATCCCGACCGTTGTGGAGATGCAATCGGAAGGGGGCGCTTCGGGCGCTGTCCACGGCGCTTTGACCGCCGGGGCCCTGACGACGACCTTTACGGCGTCGCAGGGGCTGTTGCTGATGATCCCGAACATGTTCAAGATTGCCGGTGAAATGACGCCGACAGTGTTTCACGTGTCTGCGCGCGCCGTAGCCAGCCATGCGTTGTCTATTTTCGGGGATCACTCGGATGTCATGGCGACGCGGTCAACCGGTTTTGGGCTGATTGCATCGGGGTCCGTGCAGGAAGTAATGGATATGGCGTTGATTTCTCAGGCGGGAGCGCTTGCGAGTCGCGTGCCGTTCATCCATTTCTTCGACGGTTTCCGGACATCGCACGAAGTCCAGAAGATTGAGGAGATCACGTTTGACGATATGCGGGCGATGCTTGACCAGGAGCTGATCAATAAGCATCGT
>DATKJY010000282.1:0-4750 GCA_035543175.1 Candidatus Acidiferrum sp. | reverse complement strand
GCGCTACCCTATCCCCCGCATCCTGCATCTCGACGGCCGGGATGTGGAGGCCTGCAAGAACCTGGCGCGATGGGGTCGTAAGGTGGGAGCGATAATCTCGTTTGACATAGGTTCGATTCGAAATGATGTCTCGGCTATATTCAAGCTGGTCGATCATCTGGTGGTCGCCGATGCCTATGCGTTTCCGTTTACGGGCACCCGCAGCACGAAGAATGCAATTCAGCGGCTGGCGCGGTATTGTAAGGGGACAATCGTCGTGACCGAGGGGATTGCGGGCTCGATTGGCTGCGAGAACGGTCAATTTTGCGCTCATCCGGCGTTCCGTGTGAAAAACGTTGACACCACCGGCGCCGGGGATAGCTTTCATGCAGGGTATCTATATGGACTGCTGCGTGGTTGGCCGCTTGAAGAACGGCTTCGATTCGGCGCGGCAACAGCAGCGCTCAAATGCACGCGACCGGGAGCGCGAACCGGGGCGCCGACACTGGCGGCGGTTCGACGCTTCTTGAGGAATCGTCCCAAGACCTATGCTTGAGTACCTCGCCCATCTCGACACCGTCCTGATGCATTTCATCAATGTCTCGCTGGCCAATCCGGTCACGGACTTTCTGATGCCGCTTATCACCGATGATATTTTTCTCAGATCACTCTATGCGGCCGCACTTGTCATCATTTTATGGAAGGGGGACCGGCGGCTTCGATGGATGGTGCTGTTTTCGGCGCTCACGCTGGCCCTGACGGATACATCGGTTAACATGTATCTCAAACACTGGTTCGGCCGGATACGCCCGTGTCACACGTTAACTGACTTGCACGTTCTCGTGGATTGCGGCGCGGGGATGTCGATGCCGTCGTCGCATGCCGCCAACACGTTCGGACAGGCGCTCCTCTTTGCCGTGCCGTACCCGAAACTTCGCTGGTGGCTGATCGGATTTGCCGCACTCGTAGCGTTGAGTCGAACCTTTGTCGGTGTACATTACCCGTTTGATGTGCTCGTTGGTGCGGTTTTCGGAGGGCTGATTGGCTATATCGTAGCGAAAATCTTCCGGCGCCTCTTCCCCGTTCGGAGCGATGAGTAATGGCCTATCGTATCGAAGTGGTCAAGCGGGATATTACGACCACCAACACTGAGGCAATCGTCAACGCGGCCAACAACCGTTTCTGGATGGGTTCGGGCGTAGCCGGAGCGATCAAGGCGGCGGGTGGTGAATCAATTGAAGAAGAAGCGATTTCCAAGGGCCCGGTGATGCCCGGTGAAGCCATATTCACGACCGCCGGGAGGCTGCGTTTTAGGTACGTCATCCATGCGGCGGTAATGGGGCAGGATTTGCGCACCTCCGACAAGTACATCCGTCAGGCTACCCTGGCTTGCCTGAATATCGCGGAGAAGCTTGGGATTGCATCTATAGCTTTCCCCGCATTCGGTACCGGCGTAGGCGGATTTCCGATGATGGCCTGCGCCAACATTATGGTTAAGGCGGTCGTCGGGTATCGCAAGATGTGCCATAAGATAGAGCTGGTGCAATTCTGCCTGTTTGATGAATTGGGCTACAAATTATTCAGCGACGCAGCAAAGCGGGAGGATCAATGACCCGAGATTTTGCATCGGCTACCTTCGGCAGTACCGGTGTGCGCGTTCGGAGGCTGGGGCTCTCGGCTACTTACTGGCCGGGGAAAAAGACGATCTACAAGGGGCTCGACAACGGCGTCAATCTGTTTTTCCTGTTCGGATTTGACCGTCAGATGGTGACCTCGCTTCGGGATATTCTCAAGACTAACCGGCAGGACTATGTCGTGGTGACCGGGGCATACAATTACATCTGGGGGTATCAGAATCTCAGGAAGACACTAGAGAAGCGACTTCGCCAACTGCACACCGACTATATCGATGCGTTCTTGTTCCTGGGCGTCACCAAACAGAAGCAGTTTCCGGAGCGGGCCCGCGATGAGATGGTGCGATTTCGGGAAGAGGGCAAAGTGCGGACGATTGGCGTGTCCACGCATGATCGGGCCTTTGCCGGGCAGGCCGCGCGCGACGGGATTCTCGATACGATCATGATGCGTTACAACGCGGCTCACCGAGGCGCCGAGACAGAGATATTTCCGAATCTGGCTGCACACAATCCGGCCGTTATCAGTTATACCGCCACGCGCTGGCGGTATCTGCTTCGGCGGCCTAAGCGCTGGCCGAAAGAAGGTCGCATCCCGACCGCTCCGGAGTGCTATCGGTTCGTCCTCTCTAATCCGAATGTCGACGTTTGCCTGACGGCTCCGTCGAACCTCCGTCAGTTCGAAGAGAATCTCACGGCGCTCGAGCAGGGTCCGTTGACTGAAGACGATATGGCTTTCATGCGCCAGTTCGGGGACGCCGTACACGACATGAAGAAGTGGTTTATGTAGAGCGTATGGACGACCGTCCCGATGAGCCGATAGATTACCCGGTCGACGGCACGCTGGACCTCCACCAGTTCGCCCCGAATGAGACGCGCGAGGCGGTGCTGGAATATATTCGCGTTTGTCTCGACAAGAACATCCTGTCAATTCGAATTGTGCATGGCAAGGGGATCGGCGTGCAGCGGGAGATTGTGCGGTCAGTGTTGGCTGATCATCCGAACGTGCGGTCGTTCCGTCACGAAGGCGGCTCCGGCGGCGGGTGGGGGGCGACGGTGGTGGATTTGAAGCGTTAGAATTGGCTATTCAACGCAACAATCGGCCCAAATAACAAAAGGCTCTCCGCGGGGAGAGCCTTTTGTTAGGTGAGGCAGCGTGCCTACTTGAGTAATATCATCTTCCGGGTCGCACTAAAGGAACCCGCGGTAAGACGATAGAAGTAGACACCTGACGCCTGACGTGCCGCATCCCACTCCAGCTTGATATAGCCCGCCTCGCTCTTGTCGCTCCAGTTGACAACTTCCTGACCGAGGATATTGTAGACGGTCAGTTTCCACTCACATGCGACCGGCAGGGCGAACTCGATAGTCGTGACCGGGTTGAACGGATTGGGATAGTTCTGCGACAGCGAATAGTGATCCGGCAAATTGACGACATTGGTGCGCATGACGCGCCCCTCGGCGCTTCCGGCATCTATCGACTTCACGTTCCGCGAACCGTCCACATACAGCACCGGTCCGGTACCGAGCGTGAATTTGCCGTTCATATTGTAAATCAACACCCGTGTGTTGGTACCGTCGAAATTGTACCGCATCTCCATACCGGTGACGTTCTCATGGAGCCGGGGATGCGCCTCTCCTTCGAGCAGCACATAGAGCGCTCCCACCGGCGCATCGGCGCGC
Source organism: Candidatus Acidiferrum sp. (assembly GCA_035543175.1). Classification (GTDB taxonomy): domain Bacteria; phylum Zixibacteria; class MSB-5A5; order GN15; family FEB-12; genus DATKJY01. Next base: position 1,457 of record DATKJY010000282.1, on the reverse strand, counting down.
GTGATGTTGAGAGTTCCGTTGGAGACCTCGAAATCAGCGCCGACAAATCCGGGACTGAGTTTCGGGTAGCGGGGGGCATCGCCGACAATTACGCGAATCATGTACACGAGGTCCGCCACCGTCAGCGTGACGCCATCGGCGTTGACGTCGGAAGCGGCAATGGCAGCCTGAACGTACGGCGCGAAAGCGGGAAGCCCGATAATGAAGTAATTGGTGAACATGACAGCATCGGCGATCTCGTACGCAAAACCGTTCTGGTTCATATCGCCTCGGGCGTCGATGGAGTCGGAGCAGATGATATCGATACCGCCGTCGGTGAAGTCGACACAGCGTTGCGGTGTCGGTTTACCCGGTTCGCCGGCCAGACAGATGTCTGGAATACCCAAATAACCCGGCAGGCCGTGGGCGTGGTCGGTGATATTATGCAGCTCGAAGTCAAATACTCGGCGCTCCACCCAGAGCGTGTCGCCGCGCTTGGATGAGAGCGAGTTGTCGAGACAATCCTGCCAGTAGAAGTTGATCGGCGCGAACTGGCAGTTGAGGGTGCGGTCGAACGAGACCAGGAAGTCCATCGTTGCGAGCGAACCAACCTGGTTATCCAGGAAACAGGTCGGGTGGTAAGCGCCGTTGTTGGTTTCGGCGATCCCGACGATTCGAATCAGCCCGGACGGACAGCCCGTCCCGCAATTGCCGTTGGCGGTGCAGCGATACGTGAAATATTCCCAGCCGCACTGCTGATACAACTGACCTGGAGTAACTCCCGCCGGACTCAACGCGCTGGCGTCGTAACCGATCAGGAAGTCAAATCCGCCAAGTTTCTTGCCGGAACCGGTCTGGAAGATGTCAACCAGACTATGCAGACCCTGGTGGGCATCGTGCACTTTTTCGATCTGGACGTGAATGCACTGGTCGACCACCACCTGAATGCAGACCGTGTCGACTGTCGTCAGACCGCACAGATCGTTGGCGGTCACATACAGGCAATAGGACCCGGTCGTATCGGCGTTGAAACAGATCTGGTGAGTTGCGGAGTTGTATGTTCCCAACGGGCTCACCGTCACCTGGTTCAGGTTGTTGTCGACATCGTGAATGTCGATATCGAAACAGAGCTGGCCGACCTGCTCAAGGTAGGCCGTGAAATTGGGCGGCCCGGCGACCACCGGCGGAGCGTTGAACTTAACCGTGATGTTGGTCGTGTCGTACGCGGTCGCGTTGCACGAATCCGTGGCCTTCATGATGAAGGAGTAATGTTTTGTGGCGCCCTGTTCGTACGGCACCTGCACACATATCTGATGCGTGTTGTTGTCGTACGAACCAATCGGCGAGACCAGCTCGACCGATTTGAGGTTATGATCTTCGTCGGTAGCAACCACATTCCAGCAGAGCGTGGCGCCCTGGCACAAGAAGTAGGTCGTGTCCTTGCCGGAGTTAACCACCGGCGGAGCATTCAGGTTGAA
>DATKJY010000281.1:0-4305 GCA_035543175.1 Candidatus Acidiferrum sp. | reverse complement strand
ATATCCTCGTTGCCGGCGGTGGTGGGCCGATTGACGCGCTAGCAGCAGCGCTAACCGGTAAGTTTGCACCATCCGGCCAACCTGCGCCGTCGGGTGCATAATTCTCACACTGACCAATAGGAATTTGTTCTCGGCCGCCTCGAAAGGGGCGGCCGGTACGTGTCGGTTCGTCCCTTCGTTTTTTCTTTCGTGACCGACGAATTCCTCTGTTCTAACCCCGTCCACTTTCGTATACTGGTCTCTGTAATCTAGCACCAGGTATCTCCAGTTAGGACAAATTGAATATCAATTCCCAAACGCTCGGGAGGTGATTGTTGTGACCAGAGTCGAGGCGACTGTCAATGTTCCTGCGCCGCTCGCCGACGTCTTTGCGTTTGCGTCGGATTGGCGGCAGTGGGAGGAATGGTGGGAAGGCGTGTCCGATTTCAGACCGACTACGGAGCGCACTCGAGGAAACGGAACGCGCTATGCTTACAAGGCGTGGATTGCCGGCGTGACGCTCAACCTCGAAACCGAAATTAGCGATTTCTCCGAAAATGCCGGCTGGGTCGGTAAGGTGGTGAAGGGACCGCCACACAAAACGCAGTGGGTGTTTGAGGATCATGGAAATCAAACGCGGTTGACCTACATACTGGAGTACACCATCCCCGTGCCGGTGCTCGGGCCGCTTCTGGATTCCTGGCTCATGAAACCGGGGTGGCAACGGCGTCTGGAACACTCCTTGCTGAATCTTAAGGCTCGCTTCGAGAAGCCCGAAGACAAGTCGTAGCGAACATATTCAGCTCTGCGCTATCAGGCCAGCGATGGTTATCTCCGACGGCGCACCCCGATGATCCATTAGAGCTTCCGACCGCCTCTGGTAAGGCGGCCGGGCGGCTTCGAATCCCTCCTCCGTCGTCAAATTTGAGTTTTCCCTCAAGTGATTGTCGTAATTATATTGGAGACTTGAAACTGCCTTCAGTGTCAGACGAGGTGAGTTATGAGCCTGTATTTCGTTTCAATCGGAATGTGGCTGGCCTCAATGACTATCTCACCGGGGAACTTTGATCGAGCCACGAAACCTGCGATTATCGATTATCAGCATTACATCGATGCCAACTCTATCCTGATGATCGTCTCCAATGTCGGTCTCGGTGCCAACGACTACGCCGGTCTGTTCGGACACGGATACGGAATGTACTATCCGTTTGTCGACGTCCAGAACATTCAGAACGGTACTGAAATAAAATCGCCGCTCTACTCATTTAGCCTGTGGATCGGCGGCGAAGTAGGCGGAGTTCCCCATGTCGCCATCGCGGATTTTGCCAGCGAATACTGGCCGGGCCCGATACGGGCCGGCTCTTACAATCCCGAAGCCGACACCATGTCCGCATACAGAGTCTACCGCCTTTACGCGGACAGCCTGGCATCAAACCCCAACCGAGACTATCTCGAGTGGCCTGACTCGCTCGGCGCGCCTGTCACATCGTCGGGCAAACCAAGGCTGACAGGAAGCCAGACACTCTGGTCGGTGTACAACGATGCCAATCCCGCGCGGCATACGCTCATCGCGGGTTCGTCGGCCCCACTGGGTGTGGAAGTTCGTCAGACCACCTGGGCTACTAATGCCGTCGGCCAGGAGCGACTCATCTACATCGAGTACGATCTCTTTAACCGAAGCTCGCTAACCATCTCGAACTTCTACATTGGAGCATATTATGATCCTGACATCGGTGGAGCGGAGGACGATTTGACCGGGTGTGATTCGACGACCGGCATATTCTACGCTTACAATGCCACCAATTCCGACATCGTGTACGGCTCAACGCCTCCAGCTCTGGGTGTCAAACTGCTCTTTGGTCCAGTTGTCTCGTCCCCCGGTGATTCCGCGTGGTATTTTGGAAGAAGAGTCGCGGGATATCGCAATCTCAAGCTTCACTCCTATATCGGCTACCTCAACGGGGATGATCCGCAGTCCGCACTCGAGAGCTATCGGCTTCTGCAAGGACTGAAGAGAGACGGCGATTCCCTGCCCAATGGATCAAAGTTCAGCTTTCCGGGTGATCCTGTCTCTGCAGTAGGCGATCTCGACACGATTCCGTCGAATCTGCACGGCCTTGGAAGCGTAGGGCCTATAGATCTCTTGCCAGGTGACAGCCAAAGTGTGCTTGTTAAGATCGGGGTCGGGCAGGGGGCGGATCGCCTCAGTTCCATAAGTGACCTCAGGGACATATTGAATTCGCCTGATAGCCTGCCGACTGACTCCCCAATTGATTCGCTCATACTTCTCCCCTCGTCATTTATGCTTGAACAGAATTACCCCAATCCGTTCAACCCTCAAACCACCATTCAGTACACCGTCCGAAGCCGAATCGGTGTCAGTATCGACATATACGACATGCTCGGACGGCACGTGCGCAAACTGGTCGACGCGGTCAAGGGATCAGGAACGTATAGAGCGAACTGGAACGGATGCGATGACACGGGACGACCTGTCCCTACCGGCGTGTACGTCTATCGCTTGAGGGCCGGAGAGGCGGAGCAATCGAAGAAAATGCTGCTGCTCAAGTAGGATTGTGAAGACGTTCTGTATTAGTGTTCTATAGCCGCGTCTTACGTGTGAATATCATTTGCTTACGGATAAGACCTGCTGTATTCTAAAGTACACCCTCGCGCATTCAACTCGTCGACGAACATCACGCAGATAGACCGAACCACACTGGCAGCTACGAAGCGCGGGGTAGCTTTATGGAGGTTGGCATGAACGTACGAAGCTGTTACGCCGTCATATTCTGTCTGGCTCTCGTTATCTCGAATATGGTCGACTGCTCGAGTAAGAGCAGCGCGCCAACCCAACCGCCTCAGACTACGACAGGAGCGGATCCTTCCATTCTGACTCTCAACACTCCGGATAAGGCGCTTCTTTTCTGCGGTGAGGAGTATCCGGCAAAAGCATGTGCGTATACGACGCTTGTCAAGAAGCACGACTCCCTGTTCAATCACCTCTCCCCCACCGGAACGCCGGCCGACAGTGTGATTGCCGGAGACTCGGCCATCTATACGTGGACATCGGGTCAACTGACAGCCAAGCTCGTCCGCTACGATACGTCGTCGACCTATAGCTGGCGAGTCGTTTTTGACGGCAACAGGTACGGCATCGATTATGCCGACTGGACCTACATCGAAGCGACCGAAAAGCGCGATCGAAGTGTCGGCTGGATGCGCACGATCGAGAAGGACGTCAACGGCACCGACTATCGATGGGACTGGACCACTTCAAATAATCAGGTCACTGTCAACATTGCTCACATTTCAGATTCCGGGATGGTCACGGTCAAGATGCTTCTGAATGCGGACAAGACCGGATATATCGAATACTATGTGAGCGATGTGATCAGATGGAAGGTCGATTGGGAAAACAGCCGGCCGTCATGCGGCGGTTTATGGTACTTGTACAGAAATGGCGTGATGGTCAGTTCAGGGAGCTGGGGGTATTCGGGCAGCTAACTCGCAGACAGATAGGGCCGTACGATTTCTCGTTCGGCCCTGCGTACACGAGATCGATCGCCAAGTTCTATTCGAGAACGTGGATGTTCTTCTTCGCGCAAATTTCCTTGAGCTGTTTCGGCCACACTGAGACCGTCACCTCTCCAAGGTGAGCGGCCCTGAGTAGGTACATATAGGTTCGCGCCTGGCCGATACCGCCACCGACAGAAAGCGGAATCTGGTCGTTCAGAATCGCCTGGTGGTACGGCAGTTTCAGGAAATCGAGCTGTCCCGACATCTTTAACTGCTCCTTCATGGTCTCCTTGGTGACGCGAATGCCCATTGAAGTCAGTTCATGACGACGTTTGGTCACCGGGTTCCAGACCAGAATATCGCCGTTGATACCGTGGGTGTCCTTGCCGGTCTCTTTGGCCGTCGAGGTTACCCAGTCGTCGTAATCGGCGGCGCGCATCTCATGCGGATAACCGTCTTTCAGCACCCACCCGATGCCAATGATGAACACAGCGGGATACTCTTGAAGTATTCTGGTTTCGCGCTGTTTGCGCGGAAGGTCCGGATACTTGGCGAGCAGATCTTCGGCGTGGATAAAGGTGAGCTCCTCGGGGATTTCGGGATACTTGGGATTCTTGAGCGCCGGGAACTGCTTCTGTGCTTCGAGTCCTGCGCCTCTGATCACTTTCCAAATACGGCGGACCGTATCCTTGAGATACTCGAGATTCCGTTCCTTCTCGGTGATCCGACGTTCCCAATCCCACTGATCGACATATGAGCTGTGATCGTGGTCGAGGAAGTAGTCCTTGCGGACCGCGCGCATGTCGG
>DATKJY010000280.1:0-3798 GCA_035543175.1 Candidatus Acidiferrum sp. | reverse complement strand
TCGCTACCGCAACTCGTTTTCCAAACCCGAAATGCTTAAACCCGGCCAGGTCTATGAATACAAGCTCGACCTCTGGCAAACGGGGGTGCTGGTGCCCAAAGGCGCTAAGTTACGCGTTGAGGTTGCCTCTGCTTCGTTCCCGCACTATTCGCGCAACTTGAATACCGGCGGACATAACGAAACTGAAACTAAATATGTCAGCGCCAAACAGACTATCTACCACGACAAGGATCACGCGTCACATGTCCTGCTGCCGGTAATACCCCAGCCGCAATACAGCGATATGACCGGAAAATAGTTCACACACTTACGTCGCGAATCAACTCGGCGCCCGGCAGGCTCGACCTCCGGGCGCAGTCTCTTTCTGGTTCCAAATTAAATAGGCCGTCATAATCTATATCCGCCGCGTATAACTGTCGATATATCTGGTTCCCCTGCGGCTCCAGTCGTCGGGAGGTGGGACCCCTGTTCTCAGTAAGCTGTATTCAATCCGGGACACGAAACCGCAATCGACTGCGACGGATTGTCTGACATACGCCACTCAAGTGGCGCTGTACGATGTCATACTACGCGATGGAAAGGAGGTGAATCTGTGCGCAAGCTGTTGAGTCTTGTTCTGGTGCTGGTATTTGTGCTGGCGTTCGTCGCCGGCGCGCTGCATTCCGACGCCAAAGCTTCGCTGCCCTGTACGGCAGCCTGTATCAAAGGCCAGCTTCGGGTCTGCTGCTACAACGCCCAGCACGTCTACACGTGCAACTGGCTCGGCCCGTGCATTGCCGACTAATCAATGGACCGGAAGGCGCCCTGTTTCCGCCTCAAGGACCAGGGAGCGACGGTGGGGCCTTCAGGGGGCAGAAAAATGGCATTCGGCGGAGATCTCCAAACTTGGATCTCCGCCGATTCCGCTTTGCTCACACCATAATCCCGATCTCCAGAACTTTGTCCTCCGTATCCGTGTTATGACACACAACTGACGAAGTGAATTGGAAAATGGGCAAAGCTCTTTCTCAGCGAATTAAACAATCGAGATTCGAAAGCTCGGCGCATGAGGCAATGCTTAATCTCATGGTGGCCTCCGATCACGTGCGACGTCGCCTCGACGAGGTCTGCGAGCCGTATGGCATCACCCATACCCAGTACAATGTGCTTCGAATTCTCAAAGGCGCCTATCCGAAGGGTTATCCCCGGAAGGAAATAGTGAAACGGATGCTGGAGGCGGCCCCCGATGTCACCCGGCTGTTAACTCGTCTCGAGAAACGCGGCCTGGTGGCCCGCTCCGAATCTTTGTCGGATCGGCGATGGTCGGTCGCTCACATTACGCGGAAAGGGCTGGCCCTTCTCGATAAAATGAAACCGGCTATATCGCAGCTTACGTCTCTGATCTCCAACCGGATGTCCGAGTCCGATCAGCGCCACTTCTCTACCCTCTGCGAAAAACTCTATCGCGATTGACCAACATTCGACGACTCGGACATCTTTTTCTGTTGCCAGAATTCAAAAATCAAGTATACTTATAACAATACTAAAACGGTCATATCAGTCCAGAACGCCCCGACGTTCCTCCCATCATGGTCGGTATGTCCGTATCTCTATTGGTGCCGGGTCTGTTGGCGCTCTTTACAGCCGTATCTGTTTTAGAACTGTATCGAATATACAACTAACGTGTAGCACGCTTCTCTATCGGAGAAAGGTGGGCAGCTATGAGCACGGGATTTCTGATTTCGCTGGTGGTCGTAATTGCGGCGGTCCTGACCGTCCCCGTTCTATTAGGATGGGTAGTCGTCGAGTTCCTTCGCTTCCGACGCGACAGCCACGCCGGTCATACGTCGAAAGTCACCCGCTGAAATTGCAGCCGCACATTCGAAAACCTGCAACGACCGGCGCTTTCTGGACGTAGACCAAACCTCACGACGGGCGTCCGCGGAGACAACTCCCGCTTGCATCTCGGTCTGTCAACCCTGACCAAAAGCGGACACGGGCCGGAAAGACTGACGGTCTTCCCGGCCCGAATCACTCTCCCGGCAACAGCCTATTTCACAATCGAAACGTACGTTTTGTTACCGTCGACTCGATATGAAATCTTGTCCTCTCGGGCCAGCCAGCCCAACCCCTGGTAGACGAGCGCATCGCGTTCTTTAACGATTTTCGGAAGCTGGGAAACCGCTATCTCGTCCTTGTCCTGTAGCGCTTTCCAAATTCGTCCTGCGGTGTCACCAATCTGAGTCTTCATGACTATCTCCTTTCACCTGTGACATCTCCTGGTGGGGAATTATCTCAGGCACCGTCCAATTGTCAAGTTTTGTATACCACAAGTTAGCGTAAGCTTTCGGCTGACTCCTCGCTCTCCGGGCGTGCCCGTGTATCTCACAATAACACAGTCACTTCCACAATACGACCGAAAAACCTTCCACGTTTGCCGGCCGGCAGCGTCACTACCTATGTAGAGTTATACAGTCTTCTTAGCACGAAGAACCATTAGCTACATGAGGAGGGTAAAGCTATGAAGACAGCCACCACGCTTGCGGCGATGGCAGTGCTGCTCGCCGGGTTCTCCTCTACCGCGACCGCTGACCAGGCGGTCGACGCCCCCATCAAAAAGGTAACCGTCTATTCCGACCGCGCCATGATCACTCGGACTGCCGAGCTCGATCTGAACGCCGGGGAGCACACGCTCCTCTTCGAAAACCTGCCGGAAGGGGTCCTCGATGCCTCCTTCCGCGCCTCAGCCAACGGTGTACGCAGCCTCACCATTCTCGGCTTGAGCCACCGGGATACTGTGCGTACCGAAAACCCACAGGAGAAAGTAGCCAAACTGGAGCACGTGATAAATGACGTCAAAACCCAGAAGCAACAGGCTATCCTCGACCGCCTCGAAGCGCTGAACGAACAAAAGAAATTCCTGGCCGCTGTCTCGAAAGGCGCCGGTGATGAAATGTCTCAGGAGGTAGCCAGGGGAGGCATCGATGTTGCCCAATGGGAATCGGCATTCCGTTTTATCGGGAAAGGGATGGTGCAGGTCAATGACTCGACCCGCCTGTTTAAGGCGACCCTCGATAGCACCCAGCGGGAACTGGACATGCTCAATCGGACCCTTTCCGATTACCGCAGCCCTGTCAGCAAGACCACCAAAACGGTTCAGGTTGATGTCCGACTTGAGACCGCCGGGCACGTTCAGGTGAATCTCGAATACGTAATTCCCGGAGCTTCCTGGACCCCTATGTACGACGCTCGACTGACCGCCGGCAACGAACGTGTGGACCTTAGTTACAACGCCGAGATTTCGCAGCACACGGGTGAAGATTGGAAAGAAGTCGAGCTGACACTATCGACCGCATCTCCTTCTCTCGGCGCCGGGCCGGGCAATTTCTCTCCATGGTACCTTGCGTCGTTCACGCCGCCTCAATCGCCAAGCGGTATGAAAGGGCAGATTACGGGCAGAATCGTCGATGCCCAGACCGGCGAACCGATTATCGGCGCCTCTGTCCTGCTCGCTGGCACGAAGCTTGGCGCTCAGACCGACCCGGACGGCAATTACGCCCTCAACGGGATTGCTCCTGGCCTTTACACACTGACTATTGCCTCCGTCGGCTACAACACAACTAAAGTAACCAGCGTTGATGTTATTCCGCAGCGATCTATCGCCGTAAGCCCGCAGCTTGAGCGCATGTCCAAGGACCTGGGAGTCTCTGTCGAAGTCCGCGCTAAGCAGGAAATCATCGATAAGTTCTGCACTAGTTCACAGACTGCAATTACTGCTGACGTCATAAAACAACCCCGCGTCAGTAGCGTCGATCAGTT
>DATKJY010000279.1:0-2303 GCA_035543175.1 Candidatus Acidiferrum sp. | reverse complement strand
AAGCAGCCTTGCCGGGCACTTTCGACTCCGTCGACGTGTACGATCCGCATAGCGTATTCATCGTTACCAAATTAGACCACAACGCTTCAAACTGATTTGACGGCAATTTAGCCGTACCGTTTGCACTATCCGAGAATAGCTCGGAAACACTGCCTTTGATCCATCGCACGCGGTACGTGGCTTTCCCTTCGCTTGAGAGGCTCAGATCGAGAGCATTCGGAATCACGAGCTCTTTCGACCGCAACTTCCACATGCTTTCTAACGAATCATTGAACGCGTCAAGCGGCTTCCGGACCTCCGCCTTCAACTGATAGTCCGGCTTCGCCCAGTCGATCATTATCTTGCCGTCGACAATCAGCCTCAACGTTTCCACATGACTCATGTCCGGCGGCGTGTGCTCGAACTCGTCATCGCCCGGATTTGTCACGGGCGCGAGATCGATTAGATTGAGCTGCTGCCATAATTTCGTGAAATCCTCGAGGCTTATCAACCGGGCACACGGCGCAGCCTCGAATCCCGCGGGTGGCGGCACTTGCGCGTTGTCCCAGGTGAGTGTGGATACGACCGCAATATATTCACTATCCCGAACCAGGGAATTCGAGCCGAATGAATACTGCAATTTGATGGGCAGCGGACTCGGGGGTTTGGAGCCGCCCGAGCTGTGCCCGGCCAGCATGAGCGCCAGCACGGCTATGGCCGATGGCCACAAGATTTCAATCAAGGGCATATAGGGTCTCCTTCCCCGCAACATATATACGTCCCAACTCATCGATAATCGGCGGTGCGACCAGCATATCTTCGAAATCGAGCACGAAGGCTGAACTTCCGTCCTCGCGGGTTCTGTGAAGTATCGGTCCATCAGTAATCAAAACCGAACCGTCCCCGAGCGCCGTCGCATGACAGAACGAAGCTTTGTCAGGATAATAGCGCCACAGCAGCTTGCCGTCCTTGAATGCAAACAGGGTCGATGCCGTCAGAATATAGAGCATCCCATTTCCCACTATCGGCCAGGTCACGGCGGCGACGGCTTTCCCTTGTGAGGACCATCGCCAAATTTCCTTGCCGTCCATATCAGTCACCACCAACTCAAGTCCCTTATCACCGCTCCCGCACCAGTAAAGCAAACCGTCATCGCCACAACTCACGCGCGGGAACGGGTCCGCCAGAGGAAACGGAAACCGCGCCAGCGGCTCCGGTTCACGCCTGGTGCCGTCCAGGTCGTACACGACGACCTCCGACCCCGGCGAAGTTATCACTCTTCGGTGCTCCCACGACACCAGCGGCTGAATCGGGCTGGTGGCGGCGTCAAACAGCGTGCACCATCTGAATCCGAGTCCCTGAAATGGAGCGTTGTAGACGAGGAAATTGGGCGGGCTGTCTTCGATTACCCCCTGATCCTGCACCTGCGCCACTAATCCCTCCTTATACGGCTCAAACAACGTCACATGAGCGCGCGCCATCATCCCCGGCACCGGCATACGTTGATATTGCACTCGATTGGTCAGGTCGACGGAATCGAAACAGTGTTTTCCGCCAGCGTTGAGGAAATGAATCCGATCATCCTGGATGGCGACCGGCGAGCCGTAGAATTTGCTTCGCTTCCACTGTCGAATACCGCTTCGATCGAACGCGTAAATTTCATTCATGCCATCGACAATGACCTGATTCCCCGGGCAGAGCAGCGCGCGTATCTCGGCAGAAGGTTCCTCTTCGGCCGCCGCAGGCTTTTTCCACACCAGCTCTCCGGTCGCATTCGAACGCTGCCGGATGAATCCGGACCGACGCGAATCCGCCAGGTATCGTGTGTAGGTTGCCGCCACTGCTATTGCTCCGTTCGTCCTTTCATCACAGCGTCTTCACCACGTACGTGCCGTTGGCAAAATCACGTGCATTCACCCAGTCGACAATTTTCGGAAAATCGGTTGTCGAAAATGTGGCCCCGGTATCTTCAAACCCGAAACAGAAACGAGCCATGGCCGCGTGAATATCTCCCTGCGCGGCCTGCGACAACCCCCAGTCACAGGTGTACGTATTCCCGTTTTTTGCAAACGCATTTCCGATCTTGAACTGAATCTCGAAATTCAGATGCGAATCAGCCGGCTTGTTGGTTACTGTAGATGTCTCGGTATCTTCGTAGATGCAGTAGTGCGGCACGACAAACAGATAGAGATCATCCAGTTCGTTAGCGGTCGGGCATTTCAGATAGAATTTCAGATTCACCATGTCGCGGATCTTCTGATCGAACCCTCGGGCAAAGGCCAACTTGCTGGCAAAATCCCAGTGATCTGCTCCCACGTTAATGA
>DATKJY010000278.1:0-9166 GCA_035543175.1 Candidatus Acidiferrum sp. | reverse complement strand
CAATCAAGTCAGCTATCTTGTCAAACTTAGTTCTCTGAATGTCACCTAGCAGAAGCGCAATCAGCGAGCATGAAACCAACAAAGCAAACACAGTCTCCGCCCTCTATTCTAACACTTATCACCAACAACGCTGTTCGTTCGCTGAACCATCAATGCAGCGCCAATATAGGCCCATGCCCCGGTCGTGGTCAAGGAGGGAAAGAGGGCGACGTAAGTCCGGCGCAGAGCTTTACCGCATTCTGTCCCGGGCAACTTTTTACTTCGAACATTTTACTCAGGTTGTATCTTTAGACCATGGATACCCTCAAACTGGTCACCATTACTGTCACCGAAAGCAAACTCATCTCCCAAAGCGACTCCGTCCTCATCGCCCTCTCCGGCGGTCCGGATTCAGTGGCGCTACTGCATCTGCTGACCAGACTTCGAAAGAAAATGAAGTTAACCCTCAACGCCGTCTATATCAACCACCAGATCCGCAAGCGGGCAGCGCTCAGAGAAGAACAATTCTGCCGAGAACTCTGTGATCGATACGGCGTGAACTTGACCATCATTCGTGAAAATATCCCCGCTCGCGCCCGCCGAGAGAAAAAAGGCCTCGAAGAGTGCGCCCGCGATTTTCGCTACGATACCTTCGAGCGACTCGCCGACGAGCACGGTTGCAATCGCATCGCTCTCGGCCATCATGCCGATGACCGCGTCGAGACCATTTTGTTTCGCATCATTCGCGGCACTGGCCCGACCGGCCTCGCCGGCATTCCCATTAAGCGCGGGAGAATCATCCGCCCGCTGTTTGAACTGACGAAATCTGATATCCTCGCCTACCTGAAGCGTTACAAACTCGAGTACTGTCACGACTCCTCAAACGACAGCCCCCGATTCGCCCGGAACTACATCCGGAACCGCTTACTCCCGGAAATCCGCCGCCGCCTTAACCCTAAAGCCGATCAGGCGCTTCTAAATCTTGCGGAGACTATCAGCGAAGAGGATCGCTACCTTAACTCCATAGTCGACAAGGCGAAACATCGCATTGTTCACGTAACCCCCGGCGGCAAAATAGAGCTTGATTTGAGTGCTTACGGAGCTTATGATAGATGGATTCGGCGGCGATTGGTAAGACGTTGTGTTCAAATCATTTCCGCCGAAGGGACGGCACCGGACAAGAGCACTATCGACCGGCTGGAGACCCTGGAGCAGAACGGTGGCAAGGCGATCAGCCTCCCCGGAAAAATGCGAGCCGCCATAATCGCCCGCAAACTATTGCTCTATCCGACTGCAAAGCTGCACTTCCGGAAGGAACTTGTTCCGGGAAGGACCGTAAGTGTCCCTCATGTGGCAATGTCGATCGCGGTTCGCCAGTTGACAGGCGGTGCCCGTCCGATTCGACGGGTACGCAGGTCCTTAACGGTCACGCTCGATGCCGAGCGAATCGCATTGCCTCTGGTGGTTCGGAATCTCGAAAGCGGTGACCGGTTTCAACCGCTGGGCATGCGTGGAACGAAAAAAATTGGCGACTATTTGACCGACAGGAAGGTGCTTCTGGTGTACCGCGATGAAATTCCTGTCGTCTGCGACCAAAACGGAATCGTCTGGCTGGTCGGCTACGAAATTGCCGACCGCGTGAAAATAACCGGGACATCGGGGAGAAAGCTGAAAATTGAAGTCCGTTACGACCAAACCGACCGCCTTAAGACCGTTTGAACTGCTCCTGCCGCAGGACCAGATCAACCGTCGGGTGAGAGAACTGGCCCGCCAGATTACCGAAGATTATGCCGGCGAAAGTCCGGTGCTGATCGGCGTGCTTAAAGGCTGCATGGTGTTCCTGCCGGACCTTATGCGCCATATCAAACTTCCGGTCGAAGTCGAGTTCATCGCCGCGACCTCCTACCGCATCGGCATGAAACGCGAAGATGATATCGTGTTCATCGGCGGATTCTCGAGCGATCTCAAAAACCGCCACGTGCTGATAGTCGAAGGGATCGTCGATTCCGGGAGGACTGCCTCTTTGGTCATCTCGCGCCTTCGCAAAATGGAACCGGCGTCGGTCGAGGTTGTTACATTGTTGGACAAGCCGGGATGTCACCGGACGAAGATTGATTTGAAGTACAAGGGGTTCTCTGTCGGCAATGATTTCGTCATCGGCTTCGGCCTGGATAACGCCCAGAGCTACCGGAATCTTCCCTTCATTGGCCGGTTGATCGACCGGTAATCTGCCGATAATGATTGAATGAGAATGCTCATAGCAGGGTATAACGATTTAGAGAGAAATCTGTTACTGGAGATAGTGTGAGCGACTATAACGAAAAGCCCGGACGCCAGAGCGGCCCGGGCAGACAGCGGGGTGAGGCGCCACGCGACGGCATGGGCTGGAAAGGGACTACCCGGTCGCTCATGTTCTGGCTGACGTTGATTCTGGTAGGTATCGTCCTCGCCACATATTACAAGGGGCTGGATCAGGATTCCACCAAGATCACGTTTTCCGAGTTCGTGGCGGAAATTGACGCCAACAACATCACTGAGGTCACCTTCACCGACCGCGATGTCGAGGGAAAGCTCAAGGACGCAAAGAACTTCCCGTCGACCAATAGCACCAAGAAATTCGCGCGTTTTGAAACCCGCATTCCGTTCCCCGATAATAACTACGACCTCGTCAATCGACTCGAAAAGGGTGGCGCCAAAATCACGGCCAAAGCCCCCGGGATGGATTTCTGGTCAATCCTTCTGTCGTTCGGCCCGTGGGTATTGTTGATCATTGTCTGGCTATTCTTCCTTCGCCAGATGCAGGGTGCCGCAGGGCCAAAGGGTCTGTTTTCATTCGGAAAGAGCAAGGCCAAGCTGGTGAGCGATGAACGCCCGAAAGTGACCTTCTCCGATGTCGCTGGCGCCGACGAGGCAAAAGAAGAGCTCCGCGAGATTATCGAATTCTTAAAAGAGCCCGCCAAATTCCAGAAACTGGGCGGCAAAATTCCTAAAGGCGCCCTTCTTTTAGGTCCTCCCGGAACCGGCAAAACACTTCTCGCTCGCGCTGTAGCCGGCGAAGCCGGTGTGCCGTTCTTCTCGATGTCCGGCTCGGACTTTGTCGAGATGTTTGTCGGTGTGGGCGCGAGCCGTGTGCGTGACCTGTTCGATCAGGGCAAACGCAACGCCCCGTGCATTATCTTCATCGATGAAATCGACGCCGTCGGCCGCCATCGCGGCGCCGGTCTCGGCGGCGGTCACGATGAGCGCGAACAGACGTTGAACCAGTTGCTTGTCGAGATGGACGGTTTCGAATCTAACGATGGCGTCATCCTGATTGCCGCCACCAATCGCCCCGATGTCCTCGATCCGGCGCTACTTCGCCCCGGTCGATTTGACCGCCAGATTGTAGTTGCTACGCCCGACGTTAAGGGCCGCGAAGGCATTCTCAAGGTTCATACCCGCAAGATCAAGATGGCTCCCGATGTCGATCTGTCGGTTCTGGCGCGTGGCACGCCCGGCATGTCCGGCGCCGACCTTGCTAATATGGTGAACGAAGCGGCTCTGCTGGCCTCTCGCAAGAATCGCGACGCGGTCAAGATGGAAGATTTTGAAGAATCGAAAGACAAGGTTATGATGGGGACCGCCCGTCGGTCGCTGGTGATCACGCAGGATGAAAAGAAGGTGATCGCCTATCACGAATCCGGCCACACGTTGGTCTCCAAGTTTCTTCCCAAGGCTGACCCGATTCACAAGGTCACTATTATCCCGCGTGGCCTCGCCTTGGGCGTCACACAGTCACTGCCGGTCGATGAGCGGCACATGCACTCGCGCGAGTATCTTGAGTCGATGCTGGCAGTGTTCATGGGTGGCCGGGTCGCCGAACTGCTGGTGTTCAACCAGCTCGCTACGGGCGCCGGAAATGACCTCGAGCGCGCCACCAAGCTGGCCCGCAAGATGGTCTGCAACTGGGGCATGTCCGAGAAACTGGGCGCGGTGACGTTCGGCAAGACCGAAGAGCACATCTTCCTCGGCCGTGAGATTGCTCAGCACTCTGACTACTCTGAAGCCACTGCTGTGCTGATCGATCAGGAGATCCGTGCGTTCGTCGACGCCGCCGAGGCTACTGCCAAGCGGATTCTCACCGAACATATCGACAAGCTTCACCAGCTCGCGAAGACTCTGCTTGAGCGCGAAATTGTCGATGGTCGTGAAGTCGATGAGATCATCGGCCGCGCTTCCGGCGACATGGAGCCGATCGTCCAGCCCGCCCCCGCGCCGTAAGGCCGGGCGATTTTCGAAAAGTCTCAGCCCTCCCGATTCGTCGGGAGGGCTGATTTTGTTTACGGCTGGCAGTTGGAGTTCATAACTCCCTTGCCACGCTGGGCCCGACCGCGTTATCTTCGAAATCAGGAACGCTCCTATGATAAACTTCATCACATTATCCGCCGATCGCAGGCCGAGTCTTTCTCGCCCCCTCATCATGGGCATTCTCAATGTCACGCCGGACTCGTTCTCCGATGGCGGCAAGTTCGCCCGGTTCGAGGCTGCGGTCGCCCAAGCGATGCAAATGCAGAACGAAGGCGCTGACATTATCGACATCGGAGGGGAATCCTCGCGCCCCGGCGCCGAACCAGTGAGCGCTCAGGACGAGATGGAGCGCGTCCTGCCGGCTATCAAAGAGATCAGGCGCCTTTCCCCAATCCAGATTTCGATTGATACCTATAAAGCGGCCACCGCTGAAGCCGCACTTGCGGCAGGTGCCAACATTGTCAACGACATCTCCGCCCTTCGCTTCGACCCGGCAATGGTCGACCTCCTTGCGCGAACTGACGTCCCGGTAATCCTCATGCACATGCTCGGAACCCCTCGGGACATGCAGCAGAATCCAACCTACACCGATTGCGTAAAAGAGATAGGTGACTTTTTCGGCGAACGGATTGAGTTCTGCCGCTCGCGCGGTATCGGCAAGGAGCGACTCATCCTCGACCCGGGAATCGGCTTCGGCAAGCGACTCGAAGACAACCTGGCCATTCTCCGGGAGCTGGAACAATTCAAGCGTTTTGGCTTGCCTGTGCTTGTGGGCGCGTCAAGAAAGTCCTTTATTGGGAAAGTGGCTTCATCAGAGCGCCCGGCCGGAGAAAGGCTCGGCGGTTCGATTGCTGCCGCAGTAGTCGCGGCTCTTCACGGCGCCGACATCGTCCGCGTACATGATGTCGCGGAGACGGTCGAGGCTCTGAGGGTCGTGCAGGCAATTCGAGAGTTGTGATGGTCATTTTCGAGTACGATTTCATCAAGTTTGGGCTCAAGGACCTGGTCGACGTCCTGATAGTGACGTTCATCATCTATCAGGTGCTCAAACTCACCAAAGGGACGCGCTCGGCTCAAATCATTGCTGGCATGGGCCTGATCGCCGCTATCGCCTTCTTCGCTTACTGGTTTCAACTCGAAGCCCTCACCTGGCTTTTCTCCAATCTCGCAACGTTCGGCTTCATCGTCCTGATTGTCGTGTTCCAACCGGAGCTTCGCGGGGCGCTGGCCCATATCGGCCAGAATCCGCTCTTCCGCCGCCTCGTGACGCTGGAGCAAAAACGAACGCTCGACGAGGTCTCCCGCGCCGCCCTGCGCTTGTCTGAACTCCGCTACGGCGGCCTGATTGTCTGTGAACGACGCACCGGTCTTCGCAATTTTGCCGAATCCGGAAAGGAAATGAACGCCGAGTTGTCCTCTGAATTGCTGGTGACGCTCTTTACTCCCTACACGCCCCTCCATGACGGTGCTGTGATCGTCTCCGGCAACTATGTCGTGGCGGCGGCGACCTCCCTCCCTCTTACCACCAATCCCCGCTATCACAAGTTGTTCGGCATGCGTCATAAAGCGGCCATCGGCGTCTCCGAGGTCTCCGACGCCGTCGTCGTGGTCGTCTCCGAAGAGACAAGTATTATGTCTATCGCCCATAACGGCACGCTCGAAGCCGACATCAAAAAATCCGAATTCAAAGACCGCCTCGCCTTCTATCTGAAGCAGTAGCTCGGCTCATTCGAGTGTCGCCCGGTTTGACATTCCCACCAAAATACCCTACCTTTGCGCGCCCGATGACGAGGCAAAAACGTAACCAATAGTTGTAGAAAAGAGCCTGATGCCTGACCTGTCCAAAATCCGGAATTTCTCGATTATCGCTCATATCGATCACGGGAAATCCACCCTGGCCGACCGCCTTCTGGAGCGGACCAAAACCCTCTCCGATCGCCAGATGCACGCCCAGGTGCTCGACTCCATGGACCTCGAACAGGAGCGCGGCATCACCATCAAAGCACACGCCATCAGGCTCGACTATCGCGCCAAAAACGGCATCGACTACGAGTTCAACCTGATAGACACGCCCGGCCATGTCGATTTCACCTATGAAGTCAGTCGCTCTTTGGCCGCCTGCGAAGGCGCCATCCTCGTGGTCGACGCTGCGCAGGGCATCGAAGCGCAGACCCTCTCCAACGTCTATCTGGCGCTTGACCACAATCTCGAAATCCTCCCGGTCGTCAATAAGATCGATCTCCCCGCCGCCGACCCCAAGAAAGTCACCGACGAGATCTGCGAGCTCCTCGGCTGCAAACCCGAGGACGTCCTCCGCGTTTCCGCAAAGGAAGGCAAAGGCGTTCCCGAACTTCTCGAGCGCATCGTCGAAGTCATCCCGCCGCCCACCGGCGACCCGAACGCGCCGCTTCAGGCGATGGTGTTCGACTCGACTTTCGATTCCTATCGCGGCGCCCAGCCGTTTGTCAAAATCTTCAATGGCACGCTGCGCAAAGGAGACCGGATAAAATTCTTCTTCAATAACAAGATGCACGAGGTCGAAGAAGTCGGCTTCTTGCGTCTCAAATCTTTCCCGCTCGAATCGCTGTCCGCCGGCGAAGTCGGTTATCTTTACGCTTCGATTAAAGACGTCGCCGACACGCGCATCGGCGACACCATCACCACCGTCACCAATCCCGCCAAGGAAGCCGTGCGCGGGTTCGTCAATGTCAAGCCGATGGTGTTCTCCGGGCTGTATCCGGCAATCGCCGAAGATTTCACCGTGCTTCGCGAATCGCTGGAGCGACTCAAGCTGAACGACTCGTCTTTGTCGTTCACGCCGGAGAGTTCGACCGCCCTCGGTTTCGGTTTTCGTGTCGGCTTCCTCGGGCTTCTGCATATGGAAATTGTCACCGAACGCCTTTCCCGCGAGTACGGCCAGACCATCATCAACACGGTCCCCAATGTCGAATACATCGTGCATAAGACCGACGGCACCGAAGTCGTTATCGATAACCCGGCCGAGTTGCCCCCGGTGCAGGTGATCGATCATATCGAAGAGCCGTATGTCGACGCCCAGATTATCGCGCCGTCTGAATACATCGGCGCTATCATGAAACTGGCCACCGAGCGGCGCGGCGAATACAAGACAACACAGTACCTGTCCTCGACCCGCGTCGATCTGAGTTATGCCTTTCCGCTTTCCGAAATCATTTTCGATTTCTACGACAAGCTCAAATCGTTCACTCGCGGGTATGCATCGTTTGATTATGGCGTGCCGTACTATCGCCGCTCGAATCTGGTCAAGCTCGACATTCTCGTGAACGATGATCCGGTCGACGCCTTGTCGGTGATCATTCACCGCGACAAGGCGTATCACTGGGGCATGCAGCTTGGCGACAAACTTCAGAAACTGATTCCGCGCCAGATGTTCGAGGTCGTGATACAGGCGGCGATCGGCAGCCGGATTATCAGCCGTTCGACCATTCGCCCGCTTCGCAAAAACGTGACCGCGAAATGTTACGGCGGCGACATCACCCGCAAGCGCAAACTGCTCGAGCGCCAGAAAGAGGGGAAACGCCGCATGAAGCAGATTGGCAGTGTCGAGATCCCCCAGGAAGCCTTCCTCGCCGCCCTCAAGATCGAGCGGTAGCGAGTATTCATCTGCAAATCGATACCCCTGGGCATCAATGCGTGTCGAGATTATGCGGGTTTCGCCGTACCACGCTCCGGGGTAGCACACCCAGCGGGTGATTTGCGAGGTTCTTCCTTAGCCAGTAGGTCGCGCCTACTTGGGGCGCGACTCGCTGAGTTGGGTTTCAAGCTTTTTGTCATTCCCGCGAAAGCGGGAATCCAGAGCCAGTCATCGTGAGGAGCCCGCCGAAGGCGGGCGACGTGACGATCTAAGCGAGGCCCTGCCTCCCCATACTCCACTTGATCTTCGACAGACTCTCCCCCTCCCTCGGCTTCCGAAACACAAACAAATGCTCGTGCATGATGAGATAGAACTTCATCTGCTTCGCCCGCGACTCCCACCGCTTCGAATACACGCAATTATGTTGCGCCTTGATGATTTCCTCCCGAAGCGCAAACCCGACCTTCAAAAACCGCTGCATGACATAATAAGATAGCGGCACATAATGCTTCGATTTCCGCGTATCCCCAATGAGAATGGCGCAATAATGGTCGCTTTTGAGGACGCGATACGCCTCCCGCGCCACTGTCTCCATTTCGTCGCAGAACGCATCGACCCCGCCGATATTCGACAAATCCCCGTCCACTTTCCCCTCCGAGTACTTGATGATATTCAAATACGGTGGATGAGTCAGAATCAGATCGACACTCTCATCTTTGAGCATATCCAGATGACGCGCGTCCCCGAGCACTGCTTTTTGTTTGGTGGTCGTTTTGTGCGCGAAATCGAGCGCTGTATTGGTGAGCTCGACCGGCCGCGGATTGATATCGATTCCGAGCGCGTTTCGATTCAGAAGTTTGGCTTCGATAAGCGTGGTGCCGGCCCCGACCATCTGGTCGAGGATGTTGTCCCCTTCGTCGGAGTACATTTCGATAATATTGCGGGCGATCTGGGGCGCGAAATTCCCCCGATAGTCGGGGCTATGGGTAGCCCAATTCCCGCGCTCCGGAAACGACCAGAGCGTGGTGACTTCCGGGACATACCCGGTCGGTTGCAGATCTAACTTGGCGCCCATCGCGCCTATCATTAAATATGCAAATCAGACCGTGTCTACATACTATAGTTAGCATTTTGGGGGATAATAACGTGTGCAACAATTAGTTAGCTTGCCAAAAACTACAGTAACGCTTTTTCTGCTGCTGCCCGCCGTGACTCCGCCTCATGAAGGGCCGCGACTTGGTCGTAATTCAAGAACTTCACACGCATACTTATAGGCAATAGCGCCCC
>DATKJY010000277.1:0-6565 GCA_035543175.1 Candidatus Acidiferrum sp. | reverse complement strand
GAGGAATCGGGCAAACTCGAAAACACGCTGGAAGAGCTAGCTGTCATGCTTGAACGGGAGCTCGAGATAGGCCGACAGGTCAAGGTCGCCACGCGCTACCCGATCATCGTTGTCGGTGTCGTCATTGCCGCGTTCGTCGTGATGATGACGTTTGTGATTCCGAGATTTGTCGCGTTTTATGACTCGTTCGGCGCGACCTTGCCTCTGCCCACCCGAATTCTCATCGGTACGAGTAATGCCGTCACCCACTATTGGCCGATCGTGTTGACCGCTCTGGTCGCATTGGGCTTCGGCGTTCGACAGCTTTTGAGTACGGCCGGCGGAAGGCTTTGGTTCGACCGCCAGCTTCTCCGCATGCCGGTGTTTGGCGATCTGGTCGTGAAGAGCAATCTCGCCAGATTCACGCTTTTGTTCCGCCTGCTCTTCCGTGCCGGATTACCGGTCGTGCGTTCGATGGAAATTCTCGGCAATACCCTGAAAAACACGGCCATGGTGCAGGAGATAAAGAAACTGGATGAATTGCTCCGCAAAGGTCAGGAGCTCTCAACTAATATGTCGCAATTCCGGTATTTCCCCGAGATGGCGCTGCAGTTGATCGCCATCGGCCTCGAATCCGGTTCCCTGGAAACGATGCTGAATGAGGTAGCGGTCCACTATTCAAAGGAAGTAAGCTACAAGGCTCGTCAAATGACCGCTATTATCGAGCCCATTCTGACTCTGGTGCTGGGGGCGTTTGTGCTGCTTTTGGCTCTGGCTATGTTCTTGCCAATGTGGAACTTAATCCACGTTTTCAAGAGCTGATGCCGGTAAAGGGGGCGCCTTTTCGGCCGATATAATCAGGGAAAGACCATATTCACGTTTGCAGGAGGTAAAATGCACCTTTCGAGACTGTCAGAAAACAGGGGGTTTACGCTGATCGAGCTGGTGATCATCATTGTGATCCTCGGCATTCTGGCCGCCGTGGCCATTCCGAAATACCAGGATATCACGGCTCAGGCCAAAGAAGCTGCCTGTCGTGGCGCTCTGGGCGGCCTTCGCTCCGGCATCTCTATCTATTATGCCAATCAGGCCGTGACTACGGGCACCGCTACCTGGCCGACGCTGGTCCAGCTTTCAAGTATAGGTACCGTCATGGCCCAGGCGATTCCCAAGAACCCGTATCAGCTCAGTACCAACGCGCCTGATTCCATCGTCACCGGCGTGACCAAGGGGACGATCGTCGGTGCTCGCGGCGGTTGGGCATACGACGCTGCCACCGGCAATATCTGGCCGAATACAACCTCGGCGGGAGAAAACAACTTCTAAGTTGTTCGCGCCATGTGCGTACGTAAACAAACGAAAATCTCTGACAAGCTCGACCGGAGTGGCTTCACGCTGATCGAGCTTGTTGCTGTAATCATCGTGCTGGGCATACTGGCCGCGGTGGCTATTCCAAAGCTCGCGGACCTCTCCTCGGGCGCTAAAAGCGCCGCTACGAAAGACGAGATGAACAATCTCAAACGGGCGATTATCGGAAATCCGTCCGCGGTGGCGGGCGGCCAGTTGATCGACCGGGGATTTGAAGGAGATGTCGGGTTTGCGCCTTCGCGATTACAGGACCTCGTTTCTAAACCTGACTCCATTTCCACCTATGACAAGCTGACACGTCTGGGTTGGAATGGACCGTATGTCGACAGTTCCACCGGAAGCTACCTGAAAGACGCCTGGGGCAACTCCTATCTGTACGATCCGAGCAATCGTCGCATCAGATCGACCGGCGGCGGCGCCGATACCATTACCGTGACGTTCTAAGCGAGACCTGACATGCCCGACGTAAACGAACACACCTCTCCCGCACAAGTTTCGGGCGCCAAGCCGCAGTTACGTCCGGCAACGTCCGGCCCGACCGGTGAAGCCGTAATTCGTTCGAAAGAACGGTATCGCTGGGGCAGCGAGGTGAGTTTTGTCGTCGATCAGACCGGCATACAGATGGCGTCGGTGTCCTGTCTCGGTCGACGGTGCACGCTGCAGGACACGCGCAAAATCTATTTCCCGGCCAAAGCCCTCGCCGACCAGGACCGAAATGCATTCATCATGCAAACGGTTTCCGAATACCTTCAGAAGCACGGTGGCGGTCGGGCACAACTCTCGCTGGGCATAAGCGGGCCATCGACCGTCTTTCGCACCTTCACGATGCCGGCTCTTTCGCGAAATTCCCTCGAGTCGGCGATCCGATTTGAGGCGAGGAAACAGGTACCGTTTCCGGCGGCCGACTGTCAATACAGTTATCGTCCCGTCAGCCGCATAGAGCGCGACGGCGCTACTCGCGTCCGTATAGCCTTACACGCCGCCACCAAGGTGTTTATCCAGGAGCAGATTGCGCCGTTCGAATCAGCCGGCATGAATGTCGGAACTATCATTCACGCCCCGGAGGCCCTTGGCCACCTTCTGAAGAAGCTGCCGGAATATTCAGAGGAACAGCATTTCACACTGCTGAATATCGAGCGAACCCGATCCGAACTCGCTTATTATCGCGGCTCGGAGCTGGAATTCTATCATGTCTGCACCTTAGGCTCATCTTTTATCTCGGACCGAACTGACCCGACCGTATTTGAGTATTTCGCCGAGTCGCTGGCCGGCGAGATCCAGAATTCACTGGACTATTATGCCGGGCACGTTTCCGGACAACACGCCAACAGAATTTATATCTACGGTGATTTGGCGTACACCGAAGAGCTGATCTCGCTCATGAGCGATCATTTCGGCTTTGAATTTCGCCGTTTTCCGGGCGAAGATTTGGACCTGGGTGCAAAGGACATCGAGACCGTGCAGAGCTCTCTCGCTGTATGTCTGCCGGCGGTGGCAGCTGCTATCTGCCCAATCCACGCAGCCGACCTTCTTCCCCACGCTAATAGGCAGCACCTGCGTGTCACGAAGGCGAATCGATGGTCGTTGTTCGGCCTTCTGGCAATATCGGCGCTCCTCACGGTCCTCTGGCTGGTGCAGGTCTCGGAGCGCGCGTCCGGTCAACAGAAGTTCAATAATTTGACCGGCCAAATCGAAGAGTTCAGAAGCTCCAAATTGTACGATACCTACAACCTGCTTAAGCGGCAGGTAGCCCGAGAGCGAATCTATCTCCAGAACGCCAAACCGCCGGTAAGCCGCTTCTCTCTGATGCTCAAGGAGCTTTCCAACCTCACACCCGATGGCGTGCATCTGAATCAGCTCAACTTTGACACCGGTCTCCCGGACCAGAACCTCCAGATATTGGGCGCAGCAACTTCGACGACCGTACCGCCTGAAGTCCTGCTCGCCGAGTTTGTCGAAAATCTCAAAGCCTCGCCGGTCTTTCGTGACGTTACTGTCGTGCGCTACGACAAGCGGACAGTCGGCTCCGGATTCGAACTCGGATTCGAACTCAGCGGCAAGGGGTGCAAATGAAAGCGCGCTGGTTAATGTACTCATGCCTGAGTGTTGCCACGGTCGTCCTCTGGGCCGTGTTCCTGTATATGCCGGAGAAGAATCATCAGAACATGACGGCGGCCCGAGTGGCTGAAGCTCAGGCCCAACTCGCCGACTTCCAGAACACGACCAATCAGCTCCCGCTTCTGCTCAAAGCCAGAGAACAGATGGATACGTCGCTCCAGGAGTTGAATTCCAAGCTCTATGCCAAACACGAACTGATCCGCTTGTTTGACCAGTTGAAATCCGACGCCGCCGATCATGACCTCCGCTTACAGGAGATTTCACCTTCGGTAACTGAGCTTCTGAATACCAACAGCGCGCCGCGTTCGGACAGCGTCCCGCAATTTCTGAATATTATACTCCGGATGTCCGGGGATTATCTGAGTTTTGGCCGCTATGTGGAGTGGCTGGAGCACGCAGGCTATTTCCACGGCATCAATCGCTGTCATATAGCTTCGGGAGATAAAAACACTCCCGCCGTATTTGTGGTCGGCGTCAGCGCCCTGCTGGCCGGAGTGCCGGAGGACAAATGACGGAATCCACGCGAAAAAAGATCATCTACGCCGCTCTGGTGGGCGCCGTGATTTTCGGTGCCTACAATTTCACGATCGGTAAGAAAAAGCTGACTATCCCGCCCACCGGCTCCGAATCAACACCTTCTACCGTGCAGGCAGCGGTGATAAGCGCAAGCGCGGCGGAGATAGAAAACCGTGCGGCCCGACCGTGGGGACGTGACCCGTTCGGCTCCGGACCTGCTCCGGTCGTTCATCGGATCGTTCAATCAAGCACGGTCACTCCCGGTGCGCCACGACCCACCTGGGTTCTTTCCGGCGTTGTCTACAACGAACAACATCCGCTGGCGTTTGTGAACCGAAAAGCCGTGGGTGTGGGCGACACGATCGACCAGGCGCGCGTCGTGAAAATCACCAAGAACAAAGTCACACTTGAATATAACGGAAATCACTTCGACATCTTCGTCGCCAAAGGGTGAACTATGAAACTGATTGTGAGATTTTTCGGCATAGCGTTGCTTCTCTCGTGTACGCTCGTCCAGGCCAACCCGCTTCAAGGCGGTGAGAAGATCACCCTCTCGTTGGAATCGGTGCCTCTGGCCAAGGTACTCCAGATGATCGCCGAGCAAAATAAACTGAACCTCGTGATGTCCGAAAAGATCGAAGGGGACGTCTCGATGCGCCTCGATAATGTCGATTTGAAAACCGCGCTCGACGCCATCCTCACGGCCAACGGCTACGGCTATTTCCTCCGGGATAATATCATCATCGTGAAATCGTTGGAGTCGGTAACGCCAGGCGAATTTGATTCGCGCATGGTCGTGCTCAAGTATCTCGACCCGGTGACGGCTAAAAAGGCGCTCGAAACACGGAAATCACCGAAAGGGCAGATTGTCATCCTCGACCAGTTGGCGGGCGATGACGCCTCGAAAAAGGAGAACTATAAGGCCAACCGGATCATGATGACTGATTACCCGGCTCTGCTCGATGAGATGGAGACCATGATCACCCAGATGGACCAGCCGGAGCGAATCATTCTGATCGAGGCCAAGATTGTCGAAACCACCCTGGATAACAAAACCAAGTTGGGCTTCGCCTGGCCAACCGCCATCAACGGCAAGGTAGCGGGCATATCGGACGGTACGACGACGACAGGAACGACTACTACGACCACCAGTTCCAATTCCTCTGGAGCTGTTAATCTCGGCAATTCGGGACACTGGACCTGGGGGACTTTGTCCACCGACCAGTTGACCGCCGTCCTCGACATGCTCAATCAGGATGGGCGGAGCAAGCTGATATCTGATCCGAGGTTGAGCACCGTTGAAAATCACGAGGCGGAAATTACGATCGCCACCGTCATCCCCATTCAGACCATCAACCGCCTAGGCGACGGAGCGACCTTCACCGATGTCGTCACGTTTCAGGATGAAGTGGTAGGCATATCGCTTAAAGTAACACCGCGCATCAATCAGGATGGCAGGATCACACTCGACGTCGAGCCTAAAGTAGAAGACATTATCGGGTATAACGGCCCGGTCGGCAATCAGAAGCCTATCAAAGCGTCCCGGTCAATCCGGACCCGTATCACGGTCAAGGATGGTGAGACAGCGGCACTCGGCGGACTGTTGAAAGATGATGATATTACAACCACCCAGAAGTTTCCGGTACTCGGTCAGATTCCTCTGGTGGGCAGTCTGCTGTTTACGAACAAATCCAAGGAAAAGACGACCACCGATCTGACGATATTGATCACGCCGCACATTCTGCCGCAGAACTAATTGCGCGACAGCATCCATCGGCGCGAACGCGTAAACAGCAACTGAAGCGTAAAGATCAACGAAATGATGTCGCGGATTAGCGGTTCCCATGCCGCATGAGTGCCGGCCTCGGATGCCTTAAAACAGCCGCAATCAATACTGAGCCCGCGCCAGATGGTCGAGGCGAGAGCGAAAGTAAACACCAGCATCGTGACATTCACCCACAGCGAGGCTCCTCGGAAGAATATTCCGAGAATCAGTCCCAGCCCTGCTAATAATTCGAGCCACGGCAACACAATCGCCATAAGATTGATGAATTTGCCGGGCACGATATGGTAATACCAGATTGACTTGGCGAAATCCCCCGGCTCGACAATCTTGTAATACGACGCATAGATGAACATCCCACCGATCAGGAGACGCGACACGATCGTGAAATAGTCGTTGTCGATTATTTTCCGCATTGTTTTCTCCTCTCCATATCGAGACCGAACTTCTCCCATTCCCTCGCCCCTCCGAAAAAGATCGCCAGTTTGGAATAGCCGCACCGCATCATATTGCGAGCGAGCTGGGTGGACAGGTCGCACTCCTCCCCCGAACAGAACACAATAATGGGATGGTCCTTGGCGACGTGTCCGGTAGTCGAATCGAAATACGGCGTTAAATCCCCTTCGGAGGGAAGACCTTCGAATGGAATATTGATGGCGCCCGGAATAGTGCCGCACTCGAACTCATCCTGACTGCGGGCATCGATAAACAGCGTCTTCGAAGTTGCATGCTCCATTTGGGCATCATTGATGCCGATGAACGGCGGATCACCAGGTTGGGCCGATGGGGGAACGATAGGAT
>DATKJY010000276.1:0-6916 GCA_035543175.1 Candidatus Acidiferrum sp. | reverse complement strand
CCGCCGCCGGCAATGAACGTCACACCGTCTCGTGATGCATACGAAGGCGTGATCATGGTGCTGTTGACACACCCGATATCGAATATCGAAGATGGCTGTGCGGCCAGATCGCTCCAGGCCCAGAGCCCGCCCAATACTATCCACACTTTCACCGGCAGTCCCACGACCCTTCTCCTGTTTCAACGTGAACTCCCGGCTGGATAGTGCAATTGGGCTGCCTTTGCGGTCAGGGTGGAAAATAAATTGAGCGACCAGAAACAAGCGTTCAGTCAACGCCTTACGCGGGGCGTTTTTGGTCGCAGACGGGCCCGCCATATAAGCAAAGCCAAAAAGTGAGGGATCCCGGCCAGAAATGCTGGGTGGTGCCGGTGCGATTGAGAAGACATGTCAACTAAAAACTGTACCAACCATTGTGAAAAGAGTGACAATAGGTTGCCGCAGGACTAAAAAAGTACCCTTGCTACTCATTGCCGTTTCAACGGTTAGGGTAAGTATTTTTTTCAATTTAGATCCAAAAACAACTTGACTTTGGTGGTAGAAATGTGATAATTCGGTCAGATTTTGGAGTTGAGTGGTAGATAGTGGGAGAGATCCTTGACCGGGTTCTACGGACAGTACAATACGACGCTTGATGACAAGGGGCGGTTTGCACTACCTGCTCGTCTTCGAGCCGTTAAGGGTCCCTCCGACGAACTACTTCTGAGCGGTAACATTATACTAACTAAGGGCTTAGAAGGGTGTTTGAGCCTGTACCCCGAGATTGAGTGGGAAGACATCCAGCGTCGGATGGCCTCACGCAATTTCACCCAGACCGCATATCGCCAGTTTAGCCGCATTTTCTATTCGGCGGCTACCGTGGTCACACCGGACCGGAACGGACGAATCCTGATTCCATCTCACCTGATCAACCACGCGACGTTGAAAAAAGAGCTATTGGTAATCGGCGTGAACAGGAACGTAGAAATCTGGAATCCGGATCTCTTCCGGTACTATCTGGATCGTTCACCTCGCTACGAGCAAGTAGCCGAGGAGTTGTCTAAGCCGGATGACCCCGAGCGAGTCTGACACATATCACCGGCCGGTCATGGCGGCCGAAGTAGTCGGACTGGTGGTTACCGATCGGGAGGGTGCATATCTCGACCTGACAGCAGGCGGGGGCGGACATCTCAAAGCACTGGCAGAAAAACTCGGGACGAAAGCGCGTCTTTATGGGATCGACAAAGACCCGGCGGCCGTGGCGCATGCCACGCGAACACTTCAGTCATGGCCGCAATTTCGGACCATCGCTAATGCCTTCTTTGCCGATCTTGGCGCCGTCGTGGGGCGATGGCCGGATCGAGCGTTTAACGGAATTCTGCTCGACCTCGGCGTTTCGTCACACCAGATCGACGAAGCCGCTCGCGGCTTTTCGTTTCGCTTTGATGGGCCGCTGGACATGCGGTTTGATCCCGGTGCCGGTGTCAGTGCGGCAGATTTGATAAACCGGCTCGCGGAGCCGCAACTCGAGGCGATCCTTCGGACCTTCGGAGAAGAAAGACAGTCGGCACGGATAGCCCGCGCAATTGTCAGGGAAAGACAGAAGCAGATGATCCTCACTACCAGTCAGCTTACCTCCATCGTCCTGCATCAGATCAGACCGCCGCACCAAACCAAATCGCTGGCCCGGGTATTCCAGGCGCTTCGCATCGCCGTCAATCGTGAACTCGAACAGCTTGAAACCGTACTGCCGGCGGCCATCTCAGTGCTTACACCTGGTGGACGACTGGCGGTCATTTCCTATCATTCGCTCGAAGATCGAACCGTCAAACGCTTTTTCCAGAATAGAGGCAAAGCCAACTGCACCTGCCCGCGTGATCTTCCGGTATGTGTCTGCGGGCGACGGCCGAGTCTCAGACTGATCACATCGAAACCGGTTACTGCATCTCCGGAAGAGTGTCGGGGAAATTCACGAGCTCGCTCGGCCAAACTTCGTGTTGCGGAGAAGTTATAAGGAATGTCTAAGTCGGTACGGCAGTTCAAAGAAACAATTGAGATGCGGCGTTTGTCGCCGTTGCGCTTCCGCTCCAACAAGTACTTCCCCTCGGCCACGCTGCTCGCCGCGCTGCTCCTGGTCGCTTGCCTCCACATCTGGCAGCGCGTCCATGTGATTCATCTGGTGCGCGAAGTCGGCGAGCTGACCATTACTAACCAGAACCTCGTGGATGAGACCAAGAAGGCGCAGACCGAAGTCGCCGCCCTCTCCATGGCGTCGCGCGTTCAGGAATATGCGGCCGACTCGCTGGGGATGAAACCGATGTCCACCGATCGCCTCGTGACGATCGTCAAGAATCATGAAATCACCCCGCCGCCCACCGACGAATTGGCCAAAGTCGTGACGTCGTTCAAACGTGTCGTCGACTATCTGCCCGTGATGGAAGAGACGAAAGCGGCGGCCAACGAACTCAAACCGATCCGCTTCGATTCCCTCCGAGTCAAGGAGCAAAAACCGTGAGCCGCACGCGACAGGAAAATATCCGTCTCGGCCTGCTGTTCGGAATCGTCACGTTGACCTTCGTGGCCTTCGTCGGCCGCCTCGTGCACCTTCAGATTTATCTGAACCAGCCGTATTCGGCCATCGTGAATCACCAGACCAGCGGAACTATTCCGATTCCGGCCGAGCGAGGAATGATTTACGATCGCAATGGCCAGCCGGTCGCCAAGAATGTCATCGGCTCGTCGCTGTACGCGTGGCCCGAAGACAACGAGGAAGTCGCCAAGGTAAGCGACTATCTCGACCAGTTCTATCGCATGCCTTCGGGGTGGGCCCGGTCCGAATTCAAATTGGAACCGAAAAAATTCCGATGGATCAAGCGGCGCATGACCGACCCTGAGGCCGATCGTGTTGAGCGTGAAGCGCCTCTGGGTCTGCACCTTCGCAAGGAGAGCCAGCGTGAATATCCGTTTGGTCTGGTCGGTCGCCAGATTCTGGGATTCACTGACATCGACAACCAGGGCCAATCGGGATTCGAGCTGGCCTACGATTCAATTCTCAGCGGTCAGCCGGGCTCGGCGGATATTCGTCGTGACGGACTTCGGAACACGTATCGAGTAAAAGAAGAAGCGCTGGTGAAACCGGTACCGGGACGTCCGCTCGTTCTGACAATTGACTGGCGGCTTCAGGATATCGTCGAGCAGGAACTGCATCACGCCGTCGATACGTTTCACGCCGCGGCTGGGCTGGCCGTGTATCTCGATTGTCGCAATGGCGACATATTGGCGATGGCGCATTACGACCCGCTCGAAAAAAATCCTGACCGTCCGACCAAACTCCGCGCCATCAGCGACCAGTTTGAACCCGGCTCAGTGTTCAAGCCGTTCACCGCAGCGGGTGTCATCGAGGCGGGTCTGGCGGACTATAAGAGACAAGTGTACTGTGAGAATGGCGCCTGGAATATGGGCTCGCACGTGCTTCACGATGACAAGAAGCACGGCTGGCTGACCTTCCGTGAGATTATCGAGCTCTCCAGCAATATCGGGATTGCCAAGTGGGCCATACAAGCCGATGGCAACGATCTGTTCGATATGTACCGCCGATTTGGATTCGGACGGCGTCTTCACTGCGGGCTTCCCGGCGAAGCAGCCGGCCGATTGATACCGCCGCCAAAATGGTCGAATTACAATGTCGCCGCGTTCGCCATGGGGCACTCGATCGCGTTGACCCCGCTGCAACTGGCGAATGCTTTCGCCGCCATCGCCAACGGCGGCGAACTGACGCGCCCGAGGCTCGTGCTCGGGCATGTCGATGACAATGGCTTCGTCATCAACGACAACCCGCGTGAAGTCCTGAACACGATCATGCACAATGGAACGCTTGATTCCATCAAAGCATTTCTCCGTGGCGTCGTCGAAAATGGAACGGCCAAACCGGTGAACTCCGAGCTGGTCGGGATTGCCGGCAAGACCGGCACCGCCGAACTGCCTGACCTTGAGAATGGGGGTTACTTCAAACACAAGTTTGTCGCCAGCTTCGCCGGATATTTCCCATACACAGCCCCGGTGGTTGCCGGCGTCATCATGCTGGTGGATCCGCAGCCGATTCATTACGGCGGTTACACTTCCGGCCCGACCTTCCGTCGTATTGCCGAGCGGTACGCTCTTCTCAATCCCGAAGAGTTTACTCTGCCGGGCAAAGCAATCGCGAAGAAGACCGAGGGCCTGGACAGCACGCTTCGCGTGCCCAATTTAATTGGCCGCGACATCGGACAGGCCGTCAAGCTGGCCGAAGTTTGCGGACTGAACGTTCGCAGCACCACTGCGGAAGGGGCCGTAGCGTGGCAGTTTCCGCCGCCCAATCGGGTGGTCTTCAAAGGCGAAGAAATTATCGTGCAGGCGTGTGCGGTCGGCGATTCGACTACGCGCATGCCGGACATGACCGGCCTTCCGGTGCGCAATGTCTCGGCGTTTATGTCGCATGCCGGCATCAACTTCATCATAAAGGGGAGCGGACGGGTGGTGAGTCAGTCGATTCCGCCGGGCGAGATCGTGTCGCGTGATTCCACCTGTCAGATTGAGTGTCAGCCGATATGAGAGGAGCGGACTATTAAACTTTGCGAACTGGTCGAGGGAACAGAACAAGCCGTCATCTCGGGGAATGGGGAACTCGAAATCGATAACATCGAATACGATTCCCGCCTAATTCGGCCCAACTCGCTTTTTATTGCCGTCAAGGGGTACACCTCCGACGGATATGATTTTGTGTCGCAGGCCAGAGCCGACGGGGCTGTTGCGGTTATGGGTGAACGTACTATCTGCAGCGATATCGAGACCCACGTGCAGGTTCCGGACGTGCGTAAGGCGATGTCCGATGTGGCGGCCAGATTTTACGGCTACCCCGGCATGCGCCTCAAGACCTGCGGTGTGACCGGCACGAATGGCAAGACGACGACCTGTACGATGACCAGGAATATTTTGCAGGCCCGAGGCAAGAAGGTCGGTTTGATTACATCGCTCGAATACAATACCGGCAAAGAAGTATTCAAGGCCGAACGGACGACACCGGAGTCGCTGGATACGCAGCGTCTGATGTTTTTGATGCGCAAGAACCATTGTGTCAATGCGGTCGTCGAGGTGTCGGCGCATGCGCTGTCGCTGCACCGCGTGGACAACATCAATTTCCGAGTGGCCGTCTACACGAATTTCACGCGCGACCATCTCGATTTTTACGGCACCATGGAAGAGTACTTTAAGGCGAAAGTGATTCTCGCCAAGAAACTCACCGGACCGCTCTGCTATGCCGTCATCAACTTGGATGTACCGGAATTTCACGCCCTGTTTGGTGAACTCAACAGCCCGTTCATTACCTACTCGCTGCAGAATCGGTCGGCGGACGTTTATTGCGGCGACTTTGAGATTCGCCCTGACGGCAGCACGTTCGATCTCGTCACGCCGATGGGGACCGAGACAATCACCTTGAAATTGCCGGGACGATTCAATCTGATGAACGCACTTGCCGCGTCAGCGGCCGGATTAGCGTCCGGAGTGGATCTGGAAAGTGTCATGAAGGGGCTTGAGGCGACCGTGCCGGTTCCAGGGCGGTTCAATCACATTTCTATGGGTCAGCCATTCGGTGTCTTCGTGGATTTCGCTCACACCCCCGATGCCATAGAGCGCCTGTGCGAGTCGGCCCGTGGTATTTGCTCGGGGCGGGTGCTGCTGCTGTTCGGATGCGGCGGCGACAAAGACAAAGGTAAGCGGCCGATTATGGGCAAGATCGCCACCAGCAAAGCTGATTATGTTGTTGTGACGTCTGACAATCCCCGCAGTGAAAATCCTGCGGCGATTATCTCTGAAATCAAACCCGGTCTGACCGGCCGCGCGTACGAAATACATGTTGATCGTCGTGAGGCTATCGCGGCCATTATGGCGAAAGCGAAACCTGGAGACGCCGTGCTTCTGGCCGGCAAAGGGGCCGAAACATATCAGGAAATTCAGGGTGTGCGACACCCGTTTGAAGACGCGAAGGTAGCGCGAGAAGTGCTCGCCGCAATGGGATACACCGGCAATACGCTAGCCGAGGAGCAGTGATTAGTTTGCGTTTTGAACAGATGGCATCGATGACCGGCGGTCAACTGATCGATCCGGCGACGGCAACACGGAATTTCACCGGTGTGTCGATTGACAGCCGCACGGTGAAGCCGGGTGAGCTCTTTGTTGCCCTGCGCGGAGCCCGCATCGACGGTCACGATTATATTCGTCAGGCCATCGAACGCGGCGCCTCGGGTATCCTGCTCGAATCTAGATATCCGATCGAAACCCTGCCGGGCAACGTGGCGCTGGTCACTGTCCCCGACAGTCATGCCGCCATGCTGGCACTCGCCCGACAGCACCGCCACTCCTGCACCGCGCGATTTATCGGCATCACGGGTTCCAACGGCAAAACCACGACCAAAGAATTGACCTTCGAGCTTCTTTCAGCAGTCGAGACAAACGTGTATCGCTCCCCCGGCAATCTGAACAACCTGTACGGCATGCCGCTGGCCATCTTTGGAATCCCCGATGACACGCGGATTGCAGTCATGGAGATGGGTATTTCCACGCCCGGTGAAATGACACGTCTGGTCGGAGTTGTCGAGCCGGATTTTGCCGTCATTACCAACGTCAGCGCTACTCACCTTGAGTTCCTTGGCTCGCTTGAAGGTGTCGCCCGGGCTAAATTGGAAATCGTGACGGCATCGTCGCCGGCGATGCCGGTCATCATTAATGCCGATGATACCATCCTGCTCAACGAAACACGCAAGCATCGCAAAGATTTCATCACCTACGCCGTCAATAAGAACGCCATGTACCGGCCGGAATCGGTCACGCACGACTCAAGCGGCGTGACGAACGTGCTAATAGAGGGGCACCGATTCCGCCTACCGCTATTCGGCCTACATCA
>DATKJY010000275.1:0-8243 GCA_035543175.1 Candidatus Acidiferrum sp. | reverse complement strand
ACGAGCATGTCGGCCACTGTGACAACTGCCGGATCATGATTGACACGCTTCGTCAGACAGTCAAGCTCTGCCGAGGCGGTCAGGAAGTCCCACTGCCGAAAAATCTCGAAGATCGCTTAAGCCGAGTCCTCAAGGACCGCTGGGACAAAAAATTCGGCCGGACAGCTTAGTCTAATTCTTCGCTCATTACCCATTACCCCTCCGTCAATTCTCTAATCTTTTTCAGTTCATCGACTTAACTGCTCTCCAGGAAGAAAACAGGACAATCGCTGAATCATTTCTGCCGGCCCGCCATCTAATTTGGCAAGTGTTACTAACGACTAACCCGGAAAGGCAGATCGGATGAAGGTTCCGTTGACTAACTTTTCGACCAGACATCCCTGGATGGTCATAATCCTGGCGGTTGCGGTCACCGCCTTCTTTGGCGCCCAGTTCCCCAAGATGAAAATTGACACCGACCCGCAGAACATGCTCAAGAAGGACGAGCCGGTCCGCGTGTTCGATGAGCGAACTAAGGAGACGTTCAGCCTTCACGACTTCATCGCGGTCGGCGTGATCAACGATGCGGGTGCCTTCACTCCCGACCAGTTGAACCGGATCTACCGGATCACGAATGAAATCGAGAAAATCGACGGCGTTATTGTGGAAGACATTCTGGCCCCGTCGACTGTCGATGACATCAAACAAGGGGCCGGCGGCGGTATTGTTATCGAGAAACTGATGTCGGGCGAAATCACTACCCAGGCCGAAGCCGATTACATATTCAGCCGCATCAAAGACAATCCGATCCTCCGTGGTAAGCTCGCGTCCGACGATGGCAAGGCGATTGCCCTGTTCATCCCCATCAAGTCCAAGGATATGTCCGCCAAGATCGCCGGTGAAATGGCCGCGATTACCGCCAGGTATGGTGGCGGAGCCAAATATCATATTGCCGGACTACCGGTGGCGCAGGATTCGTTCGGTTCGCAGATGTTCGCCCAGATGGCGTTCGCCGCCCCCGCAACCTTCCTGATCATTTTCCTGTTGTTGTTCCTGTTCTTCCGGAACATGAAGATAATCCTGGCCCCGATGATCGTCGCCGTCATGGCCGTCGTCTGGGCGATGGGTCTCTTGATTCTCACCGGTCACACTGTGCATATCATGGCCTCGATGATACCAATATTCCTGATTCCGATCGCCGTCCTCAACTCGATCTATATCATATCCGAGTTTCACGCCCACTACAAGAAGAACAAGCATCGGGACGCGGCCATCCGCCACTCCATCTATGAATTGTTCGTACCGATGCTGTTCGTGTCCTCGACCGCCGCAGTCGGATTTATCGCGCTCGCGGTCACGCCGATTCCACCGGTACAGGTGTTCGGGCTCTTCGTTGGCTTCGGCACGATGGTGGCCTGGTTCCTGTCGCTCACGATTAATCCGGCCATCGGCATGCTTATCTCCGAGAAGACCCTCCATCGCTTTGCCGATGCCGATGACGCGCACGGCGCTCTGGCGCGACTCCTGCATTTCCTTCGCGATTTTTCTTTTAGACATAGTAAGGGAATTGTCGCCGCCGCCATGGTGCTGGTAGTCGTTTCGGCGGTGGGGCTTTCGATGATTCAGGTCAACGATAACCCGGTCAAGTGGTTCAAGAAATCGCATCCGATCCGTCAGGCCGACGTCGCCATGAACCAGCATCTGGCCGGCACATACATGAACTACCTGGTTTTCTCCTCCAGGGAATCCGACGCCATGAAGCGCCCGGAGGTCGAGGCCTATATCGAGTCCATGCAGCGGGATCTGGAGAAGGAGCCGATTGTCGGCGCCACCACCGGGCTTCCCGATGTCGTCAAGAAAGTTCGCTACGAACTGATGGGGGCTGACCGCTCGAAAATGACCCTGCCGAAAAGCCAGGACGAGATCGCCCAGATGCTTTTCATGTTTGAGATGTCGGGCGGCAATCCCGACGACTTGTTCAAATTCGTCACGCGTGATTACGACCAAGCGAACCTCTGGGTGCAGCTCCGCGACGGCGACAACCAGGCTGTCAGCAAAGTGGTCGATCGCGCCACGCGCTACATGGCTGACAACCCGCCTCCTGATGGCATCACAATTCAATGGGCCGGGCTGCCGTATGTGAATGTCGTGTGGCAGAAGTTGATGGTTTCCGGCATGCGCGAGGCGCTCTTGATCGCGTTCGGCATTGTCTTCCTGATGATGGTGTCGCTCTTCCGCTCGCTGAAGTGGGGACTCATCTCGATGCTGCCATTGACAATTACCGTCATGGCCATTTACGCCTTCATCGGTTTCATCGGCAAACCGTACGATATGCCGATATCGGTGCTGTCCTCGCTGACCTTGGGACTGTCTGTGGATTTCGCCATCCAGTTCATTCAGCGTCTCCGCACTATCTACTCCCGAACGCACGATTTCAAACAGTCGTATCATGATATTTTCGAGGGTGTAGGTCGGGCCATCGCCCGCAACGTGCTGGTCGTCTCGATCGGCTTCGTACCGATGCTATTTTCGAGCCTCGTACCGTACGTGACGGTCGGCGCCTTCTTCCTGGCTATCATGCTGGTCTCCGGACTGGTGACCATGTTATTGCTTCCGGCGCTGGCGAAAATATTCCAAAACGGGCTCTTCCCTAAACTCGCGACCCAGAAACACACGGCCGACCGCGTCAATCAAACCGCACTAGAAACAAATATCGGAAAGGAATAAAACATGAAAGCATTCACCCGAACTATCGCCCTGGCCGCCCTGATGTTCATAGGCTATCAGGCGAGCGTCAAATCTCAGGATGCGACCGAGATCATGAAGAAATCGCACCTGGCCTACTACTACGCCGGCAACGACGGTATCGCCGAAGTTACGATGAAACTGATCGACAAAAACGGCGGCCAGCGAGTGCGGGAATTCACCATGCTGCGACTGGACAAAGAAGATGGCGGCGACCAGAAGTACTATACGTATTTCAAGAAGCCGTCTGATGTCTCGCGTTTGACCTTCATGGTCTACAAGACCGGCAAGGGAAGCGACCAACGCTGGATCTATGTCCCCTCCGTTGACCTCGTGAAGCCGATTTCCGCCGACGACAAAAACTCGAGCTTCGTCGGCTCCGATTTCAGCTACGAGGACGTCTCCGGCCGTCACTGGACTGAAGACACCCACAAACTCCTTCCCGATGCGGAGGTCGATGGCAAGGCAGTCTATGTTGTGGAATCGGTGCCGGTCAAACCATATAAAGGTTTCGCCAAGCGAATTTCTTATATCGACAAGGAGACCTACCTCCCGCTCAAGGAAGAGTACTTCGACGACAAGGGTGAGATGACCCGTCGCCTGCACGCCGACAAGATCGAGACGATCGACAACATCCCCACCGTGACCATCCGGACGATGGAAAGTCTCAAAAAGGGGAGCAAGACCACCGTCGAGTTCTCCCATATCTCGTACAACGTCGGCCTGAAGGATGACATCTTCACCGAACGGTATCTCAAGAACCCGCCGCACGAGTACATCAAGTAAGGGGACGGAGAAGACCAGTGAAAAGACAACTTCGCGTACTGGCGGCGGTCGCGACCGCTGCGATACTTAACATCGGGCCCGGGATTGTCCGGGCCGACGTGAAACTCGACGGCTTTATGCAGGGGCTGTACGGCGGACGCCTCGATAAGAAAAACCCCACCTCATCGGAGCAGACCGCTAATGAAAGCCGCCTTCAGTTGCGTCTGGAGCAGACCAACGACAACAGTGAGTTTTTCGGGCGTCTGGATTTCGTTTACGACGGCACTGCAGATCAGAGTTACATCTGGGAATTGCGTGAAGGGTATCTCAAAACCCGGCTCGGCAATCATATCGATCTGAAGCTCGGCCGGCAGATATTGACCTGGGGCACGGGCGACCTGATTTTCATCAACGATGTGTTCGCCAAAGACTACCGCTCGTTTTTCATCGGGCGCGATGACCAGTATCTCAAGGCCCCGCAGAATGCCCTGCGCATGGAATACTACGGCGGAATCGGATCGCTGGCGCTCGTGTGGACGCCGCAATTCGAACCCAATCGGCTCCCGGACGGTCGCACGCTGAGTTACTTCAACCCGTTCACCGGCTCGATTGTCGGAACCGGGCTGGGGGAACAATACTATTTCAACCCGACTCTGCCCCCCTCGAAATTCGAAAACGGCGAATGGGCCACTCGCTTCAGCCGTGACTTCGGCGGCTACAACGCCGCGCTCTATTTCTACAAGGGATTTTATAAGAATCCGAACGGCGCCGTGATGACGGCCGATGGTCCCATGCCGGTGTTCCCGAAATTGAACGTCTACGGCGCCTCGATCCGCGGCCCTCTCGCGGGCGGCATCGTCTGGGCCGAAGGTGGCTATTTCGACTCACGCCAGGATCGCGGCGGGCAGGATCCGCTCATGCCTAATTCGTCGACCACCGGTATGGTCGGATTCGAACGGCAGGTCGCCACCAATCTGACGGTCAATGCCCAGTGGCAGTTCGATGCCATGGCCAGCTACGACGCCTATAAAGAACAGCAGACGGCGATGCACGCCTATGTCCGCGACAAAGTGAGCCATCTGCTTACTTCGCGCATCACCAAGCTGCTCCATTCGGAGCTGATTACGTTGTCCGGATTTGTCTTTTATTCGCCGTCCGACCAGGACGTTTATGCGCGCCTGTCCGGCGAGTACAAGTATACCGATCAGGTGACCTTTGCCGTAGGCGCAAATCTGTTCGACGGCAAGCACGAGGCTACCAACTTCGGCCAGTTCAAACGCAATGACAACGTGTATCTCAAGGTAACGTATAACTACTGAGAACGATTGGCGTAAAACGTATTCGGTCTCGATGGGAGGTAGATATGTCGGTTGAACATTCAGTCCGGTTACTGGCAGGCATCCTTGTGCTGATATCACTATCGCTGGCACTTCTGGTGTCGCCGTACTGGGTCATCCTCGCCGGGTTTGTGGGACTCAATCTGATTCAGTCGGCGTTCACGCGATTCTGCCCGGCCGAGATGATTTTCAAAAAGATCAAACGAGCGAACTGATAAAACGACCGGCGACCCTGTTATGAATCGCCGGTCCTCTATGCTCACGCTGTCAATTGCCGGATCGGTTTTGCTCGCAAAACCTTTAAGCGCTTTCTCGCTACATCACTCCACGCAACCCGAATTCGGAATCATGAGCGTGCTCAAGTCGGGCGCGCTCTGAGAGAGGGCGTTCGATATGGCATCCTGAATTGCGGCGACGAAAGTTCCCTGGAACCAGCCGAGTACGGTCTGCAGGATAAAGCCGAACGCCCCGTCGAGATGCACCTGGAAACCGCTTACCGTCGTCTGAGTATTACCTAACGTCACCTGGGGCGTATCCCCTTCGACAATGTCAACATTGGTTGACACCACTATGGACGTGATCGAAACATTACCGGTGAGGTCGGGACACAGCACACCGGGGCTGGAGGCAAGGAGATCGCCGGTGATATTGCTGAACGTGCACTTGATGGTCAACCCGCTGTCTCTTTTGATCAATTCAACCGTCGGTTGGTTGGAGGTCAGGTGCTGGAGATAGGTCGTGTATGTACACAAGAGAACCTGCTGTTGGGCAAAGGGTGAAGGGACCATGTCGGCGAGATTGACGGATGCCAGAATCCCCTGGAGGTGATCCGCGAGACAGGCATCGGCCGACGCCTGAAGGTTGAATTCTTCGTTGGTGACAACCGCATTTCCGTGAACGTTGCTCACCGGGCAGGTTTTCGATGAATCGCCGGCCACATTCATCATCAGCGTGTCGCTGTGACCGTCGGCAAATGCCACGACAAAGCGGCTCGCCTGCCTCATGGAACCGCCGGTGTTCTGGACCGTAAGGCTGAAGAGCCCCTGGTTGCACACCAGCGACATGGCAAGATCAGGATTCGGGGTTGTTCTGGTAGGGCTGTCGCCACTGCACCCGAAAATCATGAAGACAAGCAGGATCGCCGTGACTACCGGCCATCCGCATTTCCACGAGCATGTACCATGCATACTAATCTCCCTTCGTTCAGTCGCTTCACGGCGCCTCTACCGTATGAAGTCGCTACACGATCGTTTGGACCTTTGAATTTCGTATCGCTTTTCAACAGAAGTTTTGGTTACTGATCGTTCCCGTCAATTCGACTGGCGCCCGATGCGCGGAAACCGGGCGGGATAACCTCGCGCCGGCTGGGTGAATTGCGTGTTGGAAGGAGCGCTGTCTTAGGATATGGACTAAGTACTATAAATATACCAAAAACCGGCGGAGTGTCAACCGGTCAGCCACGCCGAGGATGAGAAAATGCAGGAGAATGATGAAGTAACGGCACCACGATTAGCTGCTCAATCGTTCTGCGACTCGCAAGCCAATCGTGACGCTATTTATCTACTATAGGTCGAAGAAACTGTCGCACAATCGCTTTGGGCGGATTCCGTTCGCGAGTGAACACCCTGTCGTCGGCATTTCATCCGCTGGAGTCGATCAATGGTCGCAACTGAAATATTCACTTGCCGACCATCTTCTCCAGATGCTCGGGATACCGCGCTCCCTGCAAGATGATCTTCGAGGCCGCATTTTCGATTTCGCGAAGATCGTCTCTTGTGAGATCGATATCCACCGCGCCAAGGTTTTCACTCAAACGCTCCAATTTGCGCGTCCCCGGAATCGGCACGATCCACGGTCTTTGTGCCAGTAACCAGGCAAGCGCGATCTGTGCAGGAGTGGCTTTCTTTCGTGTTGCTATACTGCCGATTATGTCGACTAATGCCTGATTGGCTTTTCGAGCCTCCGGCGCGAATCGCGGCAGGCCGTTGCGGAAATCGCTGCGGTCAAAGGTCGTTTTCTCGTTAATCGTCCCCGTCAAGAAACCTCTGCCCAGCGGACTGAACGGCACAAGACCAATTCCTAATTCTTCCAGAGTCGGCAGAATCTCTCTCTCCGGCTCTCGCCACCACAGCGAATACTCGCTCTGCAACGCCGTGACCGGCTGAACTACATGCGCGCGGCGGATCGTCTTCACCCCCGCTTCGGAAAGCCCAAAATGTTTGACCTTGCCTTCCTTAATCAGGTCTTTCACCGCGCCCGCGACATCTTCGATTGGAACTTCTGCGTCGACCCGGTGCTGATAGAATAGGTCGATAGTATCAGTCTTGAGCCTCGTAAGCGAGGCTTCGGCGACTTCCTTGACATGCTGAGGTCGGCTGTCCAGACCGATCTGCTCCCCTTTGGGACCGAACTTGAAGCCGAACTTGGTTGCGATCACAACCTTGTCGCGGTAAGGAGCAAGCGCTCCCCCGAGCAGTTCTTCATTTGCATACGGACCATACGCCTCGGCAGTATCGAAAAAGGTAACCCCGCGTTCGACCGCTGCGTGTATGACAGAGATTGCTTCCTTCTTATCCGACGCCGGCCCGTACCCGAAACTCATCCCCATGCAGCCCAAACCAAGGGCCGAAACTTCCAGGCCGCTTTTTCCTAACTTGCGCTTTTGCATCGATGGCTCCTTGTTTCCACTCTCATTCCGCTTTGAGCGACGCCATGTCTATCGAGAAGCGGTATTTCACATCGGACTTGACCATCCGGTCGTACGCTTCGTTCACTTTCTGAATCGGAATGACTTCGACATCGGCCGTGATATTGTGCTTGCCGCAGAAATCAAGCATCTCCTGGGTTTCCGCGATCCCGCCGATAAGCGAGCCGGAAAAACTGCGCCTTCCGAAAATCAGTCCGAATGCCGAGATCGGAAGCGGCATGGGCGGCGCACCCACAATCGTGAGATTACCGTCGCGGCGAAGCAGGCCGATATACGTATTGATGTCGTGCTCGGCCGAGACCGTATCCAGGATAAAGTCAAAGCTGCCGGCGTGTTTCTTCAGGTCGTCGCCGTTTCGTGTCACGACCACTTCGTCAGCGCCCAACCGCAGCGCATCATCTTTCTTGTGGGGTGACGAAGTCAGGACCACCGTATGAGCGCCAAACGCGTGCGCAAACTTCACGCCCATGTGACCCAGCCCTCCGATTCCCATGACGCCGACCTTCTTGCCTTTGCCGACCCCCCAGTGACGCATCGGCGAATAAGTGGTGATTCCCGCGCACAGCAGCGGCGCGGCTCCATCGAGTTTGAGATTGGTCGGAACGCGAAGCACGAATTTATCGTTCACCACAATGCTTTCCGAGTAGCCACCATAGGTGACACCGCCAAGATGCTTATCCGGCGAGTTGTACGTTAGTATCATATTCGGA
>DATKJY010000274.1:0-2598 GCA_035543175.1 Candidatus Acidiferrum sp. | reverse complement strand
AGACGGCGGAACAGGTGGCTTCGGCAATCGTCACGCTCATCGAGACACCGCTCGCCGAGATATATACCAATCCGGCGTCGGCAGGACTTGCACAAAAGTACTATCAGGATGTGGCGGCTTTTGAGGAAGGGATGCGGAGGCCGCATTGAACGGTGCTTCGGAGCCCCGTTGCGATGTCTATCCAGTTTTGACCAAAGAGCAAACGGGCGAAATCATTGCGACCTCGCCCGTTTTCGTTTCTACCGCGGCTTTGGGTTTATTTCGAAGCTGCTGGCTCCTTGTATTGAATCCCCAACTGACTGAACAGAAATGCGAAGACATCGGCGTCCTGCTCGATCTGCTCGCTGAAGGACGTTCCGATGCCGTGGCCGGAGGTAGAACTCTGGCGAAGCAAGATTGGCCTGCCTGAACTGGAAGCTTCCTGGAGGCGAGCGGTCATTTTACGGGAATTGGCCGGATCAACACGGCCGTCGTTTTCGCCGCTTAAGAAGAAGACAGCGGGATATGCGGTGCCATCGGTGACATGGTGGTATGGCGAATAGGCGTAGAGAGCTTCGAACTGAGCCTTGTTTTTCACCGAGCCGAATTCGGTGGTGTTAAACTCGCCGTTGGGTGACAGCTCAACTCGAAGCATATCATAAATCCCCACAAAGGACACGACAGCCCGATAGTATTCGGGATGCTGGGTGAGCGCAGCACCCATCAACAGACCTCCGTTGCTGCCGCCCTCGATGGCCAGCTTCGCCGGGTTAGTATACCCGACGTCGATCAGATATTTCGCGCAAGCGGCGAAATCGTCGAATACATTTTGCTTCTTGGTCAGATTTCCCTCCTGATGCCACTCATCGCCGAATTCTCCGCCGCCGCGAATGTTGGCAATCGCGTAGACACCTCCCTGATCGAGCCAGACGCGGCGGAACGTGGAAAAGCTCGGCGTCATGCTGATGTTGTATCCGCCGTAACCGTACAGGATAGTCGGATTCTGACCATCGAGTTTAATGCCTTTGAGATGAAGAATATTGATCGGAACCTTGGTGCCGTCTTTTGAGGTCACCATTTCGCGCGTGACCTCGGCATCGTCAAAATTCACTTTCGTT
The DNA here is from genome assembly GCA_035543175.1 of Candidatus Acidiferrum sp. Classification (GTDB taxonomy): domain Bacteria; phylum Zixibacteria; class MSB-5A5; order GN15; family FEB-12; genus DATKJY01. Next base: position 1,501 of record DATKJY010000274.1, on the reverse strand, counting down.
TTGAGGAACATCGCAGTTTTTGAAGGAGCCGGCATCGAGGGATCATACTTGAACCAAGCGGCGGGATGCAGATAGGACTGCTGGTTGTACAGAATCTCGTCGCCCTCCATCCAGGTCACACTTCTGACCGCTGATATCGGTTCGGTGGCAATCGGCACCTGCTCTTTGCCGGCCAGATCGAACACGCGGATGCGAGTCGGCCCGCCGACCATATCAACGACATAGAGGCGATTGGCAGACGGAACGAAATCCTGTATGGCAACATCGGATTGGGGTATGATTGTCCGGGTCTTGGAGAGTTCAGTCACCGTCAGCGGCATCTCGAGGATTTTGCCGTTGGGGGCATCCAGCCGAGAGAGCAAAAAGAGAGATTGATTCAGACCGAAGCGGGCTTCGCTGATGCGGTCGGAAAACTGTGTTATCTGCGACCATTTGCCGGAAGGACCACAGATGTAATGCGCATACTGACCACCATCGCCGTTAGCAACTGTCGCGAGTACGTGCTTTCCGTCATCGGTAGTCTGGAGGACAACTTCGGCGATACGCGGGAATTCTTTTCCAATGGCGTATTGGTCTGATGTCAGAGGCGTGCCGAGTTTGTGGAAGTACACTTGCTGGAAGAAATGCATGTCCTGAGGCGGCCGTTCGCCCTCGGCGGGATACCGAGTGTACCAGATGCCGGAGTTGTCGGCATTCCAGGCGACACTACCGCCACCGGTGGGATAGGCGACACGGGGGATTGCGTCACCAAGTTCCTTGCCGGTCGCGACCTCAAAGATATGCACGGTGCCGTTTTCACTGCCGCCCTGGGACAAAGACACTGCGACCAGGCGACCATCGTGCGACGGCACGTAGAAGTCGATTGCTGTACCGCCGGTGGAATCCAACGCGTTCGGGTCGACTACGACTCTCTCGCCGGAAGTGTCATCGGGGGACTTCAGCGTCACCAGGAATTGCTGTTGTTTGGGTGGTTGGTCTTTCATGGCGAACAGAAGTCCCGGGCGTTTCTCCAGTGAACCGTAGGTGGGGGACTCGGTGCTGTACAGCGCCATCAGATGGGCCGCGACCTGGGCACGTTGCGGATAGGCATCGAGCGTGCTCCGGGTGAGTTCGTTTTCCTTGTCTACCCAGGCCTTGACTTCGGGGTCCTTGCCGTTCTCGAGCCAGCGATAGTCCTCGGTGACTTTCACGCCGAAGAACGTATCCGTTACCGGTCGTTTGGGGGTCACGGGGTAGACTATCTTATCTTGCGCCAGGACCGGCGAAGCCATGACCAGACACAAGAGAAGCAGGATCGCGGTAGATGCACCGCTTCGCGAGAGGAGGGATTGGACGGTTCTCATAAGCAGCCCTTTATGTGTTGACAGAAAGCCATTTTCTATTTTACAGTCGATTGTCTCCGACGACACGATAGATTATACGCAATCGGCTGGTCAAGCGGAAAGAGTTGGAACGGCCGGTCACTTTTGACAAGCCGGAACGGTATCGTGAGACGTGGGCG
>DATKJY010000273.1:0-5291 GCA_035543175.1 Candidatus Acidiferrum sp. | reverse complement strand
CAGATAGCGTTTGCGGAAGTTAGCTTACCCAGTGAAAGGTACCGCTATCGCACGACCTGTTCTAATAACAATGAAGCGCTCCGAATGGTTCCTTATCCCGAATCTTCTTAGCCTCTCCCGGATTTTGTTCGTGCCCCCCATCGGCTATTTTCTCCAGCGAGGGGACAGTATCTCGACATGGTGGTGTGTTCTCCTACTCGTGCTGGCCGGCGTGACCGATTTCCTCGATGGCTTTCTGGCTCGCCGACAGCGACTCACCAGCGAATTGGGGCTGATCCTCGATCCTCTTGCCGACAAGATGCTGGCCGTGGCTATCATCGTCCTATTGGTGCCTTTCCGGCATCTTCCAGTGTGGTTGGCGGTCATCATACTATCGAGAGATCTCCTTATCATGGCCGGTGCGGGAGTACTCTTGAAAACCCGCCAGGTGACCATACCGTCCCAATTGGCAGGCAAGTACATGTTCTTTTTTGTCGTGATATTGATCGGGTCGGCTATCATCCGTTACGACTTCGGCGTCCGGTTGCTGACCTGGCCGGTCGTGGCGCTTGCCGCAGTCTCGATTGGCATGTACGCACGCTCGTTTCTGCGCGTCCTTCGCCGGCAGGCCCTCCCCTTGTTTCAGGACCGGCCGATCTTCTTTCGTGCCCGCATCGCTTCGACTGTGCTGATTATGGGAATCTGGCTCGTTAAGCTCATACTATCATTCTGGAGTTAATTGAGACGGCAGGTGTCTGCGGGCGCACTTCCGCATGTCTACGCGACCATGCCTCGAGCATCGATGCTGATTCGGTCCACAACTTGTCCGCTGTCTACCAGATAAGCGAAGTCGAGTTGATTCATGACTGCGCAGGCATGATTGGGGATGATCCTGACCTTTTCCCCCAATCGGAATAATCCCGGCGTCGATTCGATGACGCCGTGCTCCTCCGACAACCGCGTCACCGTTGCTTTTTTCCCCAAAATCAGGCCGAACCCGACCAGACTCGCTCGCCCATGCGCCCCCGCATCCGAACTGAACACTTTGCTCCCGGCGTCGATCACCGCACGATCGGCAGCGGGTACACTGATAACTGTCGCGAGCACCGAAAGAGCACATTGATCGTTAGTGGCCACGCCTAGCGCCAGCTGCATGCGGTCGTTGAAGATATAATTGCCTACCCGTAGCTCCGTGACACCTTCGACCGCTGCTGCGTAACTTGCGGTCGGCGTCGAGCCCACGCTGACCGTATCCACGGTAATTCCGGCGTCGCGAATCACCCCGGCCGCCTCGACCAGGAACTTCCCTTCCTGCCGACCGATCTCCGCCAACTCGTCGAGCGAACGAGCTCCATACGCATGCCCGGCGTGCGTCATTACGCCGATCAAGCGCAAACCTCTCAACATAACAATCTGCTGGCACAGGGTGACAATCGCGGAAATGTCGCTCAACCCACATCGATGCAAACCGGTGTCAACTTCTACGAGCACGTCCAATTGGCGGCCCTGACGAGTAAAGAGGTTCGATAATTCTGACGCGTTCTGAAAGCTGTCGACGGCACAGCTGACATTCACTATGCGGCTCAGTTCCAACAGCTTGGCTGCCTTCATCGGCCCCACGACCTGATTGGCGATCTGTATATCATTTACGCCCGCACGTGCCATGACCTCAGCTTCGGTGATCTTAGCGACCGCGATGCCCACAGCTCCGGCTTCCAATTGAAGCCTGGTCAACTGAACACTCTTGTGTGTCTTGATGTGAGGGCGGAGCTTCACGCCGCACTGCGAAGCATGCTGTTGCATGCGAGCGACATTGTCATTGAGAACTGGGCGCTCGATAAGTATCGCCGGCGTGTCCACGAATTCCAGAGAAAATGGAAATGAATGATCAGTCATACCGGACCGCATGACCATCAGAAGCGTTACGGCTGAGTGCGCGGCTGGCCGTATTGTTTGGCCAGCTTCTGATAGAGTTGATCGCCGGGCGTACCGTTTTCAGGCTGAGGCGCCCAACCGATATCATGCACGAGCCGGGCCTGCGACAGAAAATAGTCGAACCGGGAGACTATTGCCAAATGCTGCAAGGTTGTGGATCTGTCGAGAATAGCCGCAATATCGGAGTATTTGTAGGAGCCTTCGTCATAGCGGTTCGCGGCCTCGGCGAGATTCTGCGACGCCAGCCGCCCGGCCCCGATTGCCAGTTCGGCTGCCCGGCCGCCTGCCTGTGATTCATAAACCGCTTGCTGGATGCGACCCATGGCTTCGAGTCGGGAGGCGTCGCGTTGATATTCCAGGCCGTTCATTTCAGCGTTGAGCGTTCGCCGCTCGCGTGTCCTGACACCACCATCGAACAGCGGCACGCGCACGTTTGCGGATAACTCCCACGTATGGTGTTTTTCCGCGAACGTCGGCGCTCTGTCCGCCAGAGAATCGATCAAACTGAACCCGGCATGCACCCCCAGCGACGGATACCATTGGGCCGAATTCAACGACAAGCGAAGTTTCTGCATCGTGATGGCCGTATCGACTCGTCGGACCTCCGGATTCTGCCGGACAGCTTCGCGAGTAAAGAAATCCTGGATTCGGGCGACGGCATTAGGTCCTTCCAGGAAGGGCCGAAGGCGGCCATAGTCGTCCAGCAGCCCCACATCACTGAAACGCACCGAGTCGACGGTCAGCGGTTCGTTTCCCGGACGATTGAGCAGCACATTTAAGAGCACGCGTGCAACCTTCAGATTGGCGCGGGTCATTACCAGATCGCTCGTGGCTTTCAAGCGTTCCTGACGCCAGAACGAGGATTCCAGCGTGTCTCCCTCGCCGCAGGCCATGCGACTGGACGTCACCCCGGCGAATTCGTCTATGATGTACCGCTTTCCCACCGCCACCGTCAGCAGCTCGGCAGCCTTAAGATAATTCATATATGCGGTAGTGACTCCGAAGGCCAGATCGAGAGCGGCCGTCTCGGCATCCAGCCTGGTGACATCCTTCTTCATGGCGTTCAGCTGGACAGTGCGAATCGCCGACAACGAGAACAGATCCAGATCGGCTTGAAGACCGGCGGCATATGAGTCATTCTGAATCTCGCCAAAATGATTGTACACGGAGTTATTATCCACGTGAGCGGCCTGACCGTAGGCGCTGATTCGGGGAAGGTAGACTGATCCGGTACTGGCGGCGGCCGCTGCGGCAGCGTTCAAAGCCTCATACTTGGCGAGATAGCCGGGGTTCTGGTCTAGAGCTCGAGCGACCGCATCCGGCAGCGAAAAATGATCTACCGTGGCGTCGATGGGAGCTTCGACAACATTCGCCTCCGCGAGAAGCTCGTCAGGAACACTAACTTGGCATTCCCGAGCAACCCCCTCGTTTATCGTCAGCACCGCGGCTTCCGGCAACTCTACCGGCAGATCAACCGGCTTCGCGCCTCCGAGAATCTTGAGCGCCTTCCACGCGCTGAAACGGGCGGCGGCGAGAAACGATGATCCGGTAGCGCTGGCAAAAGCTCCTCGGGCTACCAGCGACCTGTCAGAGGCAGCGAACACCGGGATTTTCGCGCGAGCCACCGACAGCAGAAATTCATATGTCTCCGGATCATCAAGCCCCCACAACTGACCGACATACAAGGCATCAATCTTCTTTTCCAGCGCCTGAAAGGCCTTGAAGAATGCGTAGGTATGGTACTTGTTGTAGCCGGTCGCGGTGAATACCTCGATATTTGCCAGTTTCCCGAGAGCGGTAATGCTATCAACAAGACGATTCGGTTCATTTTCAGACGAGAACGATAGAACACCCAGTCGTTTGAACTTTATGAGGCGACGCAGAGCCGCCAAATCCGCTTCAATTTTCCCGGTAGTTCGTTGAAACGTGACATTGGACGCCACCGGGCGGCCATCCTTCCCGGCCAAATCATCGGCACCCGGTTCCGCTTGATCTATCGCCACGATCGGCTTAGTGCATCCGGCGGCCAGCAGATCCCCTACCACCCAGGGTCCCACTGCCAAAATCAGGTCGACGCCGGGCATAGTGGCCAGTTGCTTCGCCATCAATCGGCACGTATCGCGATTCCATGCGGCCGAACGGAAAGCATCAGGTGAAAACAGCAATGTCATGTCGGCCGGGGCTAATTTCTCCATCTCATCCCGGACGGCGCCTCGGAGAGAGGCGTCCTGGACATTTCCTCCGGGCTCAAAAAATCCGATCACGAATTTCCGAGGGGCTCCCTGCGCGTCGATGGCAATGGTAATTATCAGAGGCAATAAAATGGTGAAGTATCGAAGATTTCTCATAGGCTCCTGTCTTATACGGCAAACCGTCCGAAACGGCCCGCTAAGTATAGACGTTTGGAGCAGAGTCGCAAAGCGGATTTTGATAAAGGGCGCGCCAGGTCAAATCTGAATGCCGGCCATTGCCGCCACTTCCTTGACTTTCCCCACCAGCACTTGCGAGCGGTACGGTTTCTGTAAGAAGTGGAGATTCGAACGGAGATCCTCCGGCACCTCATCGGCCTCCATACCCATGCCGCTCGAGAGAACGCAGGGTACAGACGGCGACAGCTGCCGCAGCGCACGCAGCGTGTCCATTCCCGATAAACCCGGCATGGTAACATCGAGAATGATGACGTTGATTTCCTGTAAGTGCTGACCTAAGGCGTCGATGCCTGCCTGTCCCGATGCAGCCGTCAGTACTTCGATCCCGGCCCGCGTGAGGATCTTGGTTGCGAGATCGCGGATCATCGCTTCGTCGTCGATTACCAGTACTTTCATCATCTATAGCCCTCTGTTGCTTGGTGCTCGACTGGTTGCGACCAGGCGAAATCGAACAGTCATGCTTCCGGTCCAGGGCGGTCGCTTCGCTTATCCTGTAACGATTAGCCCGGATTTGCAAGCTTAAATTTAAGTACGTGCCGACAACGCAACTTGAAGATTTTCTCTTTGACAGCACTGTTCGCAACTGTATATTACAACAACTTGTGGAAATGACCCGGCGTATCGGGTCTGTAACTGAAGTAAGAAACCTAAGCGGAGCAGTCTAATGAATTACCTTGTGACTCTGAGTATTCCGGCGCTTAGAAACCGGAAGTCTGCTTCGCGGCGGGGAGAGTATCTATAACTCTCTGAAAATAAATGAGTTATTTACGACCCGCCGCCTTGTAACGAGGCTCGGCGGGTTTTTTGTTCTCTCGTTCGGGCCTGGATGGGCACATTCTAACCGACTCGAAAGACTATATGACTATTGATACTGAATTACTCGATGATACAAAGCTGAGCGAAGAGGAAAAGAAAATCAGCTCCCGGGCCGCTTTCGACCAATTGCTG
>DATKJY010000272.1:0-9805 GCA_035543175.1 Candidatus Acidiferrum sp. | reverse complement strand
CTTGGCATTCCGTTCATTCTCACGGCTCTTCTATTCAATTATCTGATTGGCGCATTTAGTTTTCTTAAGCGCCACTTCCGGGCCGTGGAAATCATCTCCGGTGCGCTGCTGATGATAGTCGGCGTGCTCATATTCTTTGACTTGCTGCAGCGGTTGTCGACCTATTTGCTCGATCTCTTTCCGGCGTTACAGAACGTCGGCTGATTCAAAAAAATTATTTTGATTTTGGCGGGCGCCCCGCTTGACTCGTGAATTGGCCGGGCATATATTTTTGCCGGCAAGAACGAGTAACTTGCACAACACTTATGTCACCAAAGAAGAGAAACGAAGCTGTCATCGCCATCTGCGTTCAGGAGCCGACTGAAGACGGTTCGTGCATGGATCTCGGCCTCATCAAAGGCGACGATCTTCGGTTCCTGCATCAAGCATTCATCACCGATACGATTACGAATGCACTCGATGTAGCGGGCGCCGATACGCGGCTGTACCACATCGACGAGGTCGACCGGAAGCGATTAATCCGGATCGTGACCGAATATCTGTCCACCAAACTGAACGGCAAACGGCTCGACAATTTCAAGAACCACTACCAGGCGTTCGAGCAGGCCAAAGAAGGCTGGGGCACCCGCATGGAGAAGGTTTTCATCGACTGCTTCGAGGCCGGGTATCGCAACGTCCTGCTGGTCGGCAGTCGCACGCCTACGATTACATCGGCCATGATGAAAATGGCTTTGCGAATGCTTAAGGAATCCGACGCTGTGTTCGGGCCAACGCCGGAAGGACGCTACTATACGATTGGCATGTCCGGGGAATATCACATTCCGCTGGCATCATTCGATTGGCGCTCCGAGCACATATACTCCCAGGTGACCGAGGCGTTCATTGATAAGAAGCTGTCGTGGTCCGAGCTGGAAATCTGGTATGCCGTGGAGAACTCGGAGTACCTCGAGATGATGGCTCGCGACATCAACCAATACCGCTTCGAAGGGAACGAGTCTACTTCGCGGGAAACGGAGATCGTTATGGAGCGCATTCTCGCTCGTCTGGAGCCATGATGGAACGCCGACTTCAAAACCTTACGTGGATGAAGGTCCGGTCACTCGTTCCCGCGACCATCGATACAATTATTCTCCCGGTGGGAACCATCGAAGCGCACGGGTCGACCTGCCTTGGAACCGACGCGTACATCCCTGAATCGTTGGCCAACGCGATTTGCGAGAGATTGAACGCGTTGGTAGCGCCGACTGTGAATTACGGTATCACCCGTTCATTGTATGGGTACAACGGAGGGTGCACTATCGGCGAAGAAACTTTCAAGCAGTATATCCGCGACATTCTTGACTCGCTGGCTGACAGTGGGTTTGAGAATATCATTGTCATGAACGGCCATGGCGGTAACAATGCGGCCCTAAGAACGACCGGGACAGAATTCCACAAGGCACGAAAGGTCAATGTTGCCATCATTCACTGGTGGGAGCTGTGCGGGGATATGACCCGGCAGTTCTTCGGTCATGTCGGCGGCCACGCCGGCACCGATGAGACCGCTGCTATCCAGGCCATTGATCCAAACCTGGTCGACAAAACCGCGTATGATCCTGAACTCGCGTACTATATGCGGCCGGGCGCGGATGTATATCCGGTGCCGGGCTCGATCCTGCTTTACAAAGAGGGAGAGGGGTATCCCGATTTTGACGTCGAAAAAGCCCGTCAATTCCGGGAGAGACTCATCGTCGAAGTCGGCAATTTTGCTGAGATGGTCCTTGCCCGCTGGCGCAAGTTCGGCCTATAGACCTGCGAGCATCCTTACTGAATCGTCACCGCAAGCCAAGAAGCGGGCGGTCCCTGCCGATTGCCTAAAAACGATTGATATAGGTAAGTCGCATCTCGCGAGTAATCGTTCTTGATTCCCGTCGATTGACCAGCAAGTCTTTTAGAATTACTTCCAACTCAAGATTATCGGTGAAGAGCCACTTGATCGACGAGTTGAGATAGCCTCGACCTTTGCCGGAAAATGGCGTGGTTTGACCGGGAGCTATCGTCGTTTTATTGTCATTGATTGCCGCGTCATATTCGATGCAAAAAGCCAGGTTGTAATCGAACGTTGCATCGAATCCCCCGAAGAAATCCAGGTCTTTATCCTCGTCGACTTTGCTTTCATACGAGTAATTGACTCCAAGATGCCATCCCGAAGTCCATCGATAGAAGTATATGCCGCGGCTTACCACCGCATAGAAGCCGCGCGACTTATACGCATAGCGCTGATACGCCTTGCTCCAACCCCCGTTTCCCTGAGATGAGAATCCAAGTGTCACTGCCGGAAAGTACTCAAGTTCGTCGACCAGGCGGAACTTGATACCGAACTCCATGTCTGGATTAAATTGAGGATTCTCGCTGGAGAGCGCCTGTTCCGCGCCGTATGACAGGCCAATCTGCAGACGGCTGGAGAGGCCTATGTCGGTATATCCAAGCGCGCCGCCGAAAGCGTATAAGCGCAGACCGATATCGTAATACCCGCGCGGAAGCGTACCCGCCGTGGGCATGTCTACCAGCATCCGAGGAGGAATATCGTACAATGACGATCCCGTCGTGCGGTCTCGCCTGTCACGACGGTCGCGCCTCTCCTGATCCGCTCCGGCTGCCAGCGAACAGAGCGAGAAGAGGAGTATTAGGAAAGCCAAGGAGAATTTACGGATGCACATAGTGACACTCCACGAAACGTTGGTTTGACGCTCGACACGGTCTTGATTTGAGTATAGACGCGGTTTTACAGCCAAGTCAATTTAAAAACGTGCGACGCTCGAATCGGTCAGGACCGCAGGCCGATTCGGTGGCGAAAGTAGCGGGCAAGGGTATTTGTGACTGGTCCCGATGAGAATTGAACGGCGCGCTCCGGCGTCAAGATACGCGATACCGGTACCACCAGCTTCAGGGAACTGGAGATAAAGAGCTCTTCGGCGTGCAGGAGGCTGCGAAGGGTGATCTGTCTTTCTTCAACGCTTATTCCGAGCTTGTACGACTCGTCCAGGACAATCAACCTTGTCACGCCTTCCAGGCAGCCGGCGGCAAGAGGCGGCGTATACACTCGGTTGCGAATGACCCAAAATATGTTGGCCGACGTCACCTCGGCGACCTGACCGGCCTCGTTCAGCAGGAGCGCGTCGTCGCACAGATGCGCTTTGGCCTGTCGCAGGGATGCGGCATGAATAGCATAGGAGAGTGTCTTGATTCGTCTGAATGACGAGCGTTGGTCGACGCGAAGCGGAGAGACAAAGAGCTTGAATGGCCTGGTCGGGAGCACGTGCGGCGACACGCTGATAATTACCTGAGATGAGCCCTTGATGCCTACCCAACGCGCCGATTCGCCGGCTGTGACGGTCAATCGGAGTTTCTTTATTCGAGCCGGATGAGTCGCCAGCGCCGTCCGCATCCAAGTGGAAAGCTGATGTCTGCTGACTGGAATTCTCAAGCCGGTTGCTGCGGCGCCGCGGTGAAGGCGGTCGAAGTGCTGATCGAAAAAGAGGGGGCGATCGTCTATCGCCAGTAAGGTCTCAAACAGTCCTTCCGCATAGAGAAGAGAATTATCGAATACCGAGATGCGCGCTCGGTCGAGTGGTACAATACGGCCGTTAATCGACGTTACTACTCTAAGTCTCTTGCGCTCCATGTGAGCGATCACCGCCTGCGTTCAGCTTCCAGCGGGCAAAACAACTTCGGCTGGGATGAATGTCAAGGATTGAACTGACCAAGGGAGACTGTTTGACAATTCCGTCCAAAATTGATTACTTTTGTCGATGGACCTCATTCGCCTCTTCCTCGTTCTCATCGCCATTCTAATAGCTCTGAAAAAGAACCTCCCGGTGGGGATAACCCTTTTTGCCGCCGGTCTTTTGACGGCGCTGCTCTATCATATCAGCGTCGGACAATTGGCGGCAGGGTACTGGTCGCTCTTGAAATCCGAACGCTTCATGACGCTTACGGGCGTAATCGTATTGATAACCATTCTCGGTCAATTGCTCAAGGAGCTGGGATTTCTGGAGCGGCTGTCCGAAGCTTGCCGTCACCTCTACGGAGGCAACCGCACAGCCGTGGCAGTTCTCCCCTTTCTCATTGGCTTGATGCCGATGCCGGGAGGCGCGCTGCTGTCGGCTCCTCTGGTCGGCAATGTGCTAAAGGAAAAACAATACTCGCCCGAGTTTAAGACCACCGCGAATTACTGGTTTCGTCACATTGTGGAATGTTTCTGGCCGGTCTATCCAGGAATTATTCTCATTGAAGGAATCACCGGCATGCCGATGTGGAAGGTGTCGCTGTTGCAGCTTCCATTTTCGCTATTCATGCTCATCATGGGCATCATATTCTTTTCGCGGAAGATCGATAAATCGGGTGACGGCGACGTCCGCTTATGGCATTCATTTCTTGACATCGTCCGTACGCTATGGCCGATAGCAGGCGCCATTACCATTTACGCCGCTTTTGGAGTTCCTCTGGCACTATCAATATTGATTGCCTTAGTAGTTCTCACTGCCACCGCGCGACCTCGGTGGCAGTGCCTCTCGACCTCACTCAAACAGGGGCTTTCCATAAAGCTGATCTTCCTGGTTTTTGGAATTTTGTCGTTCCAGACGGTACTGGAAATGTCCGGCGCGATTGACTCGTTTCCGAAACTCGCCAGCATTTACCACCTGCCGCCGCAGGTTCTGATATTTGCGGCGTGCTTTACATTGGGCCTACTGACGGGAATGGTGGCGGCATATATTGGGATGGGTTTTACGCTGCTGGCCGGCTTCATCTATCAACCCGTACTAGTACCGTCAAATATCCTGATCGGCTATCTCTCGGGCTACCTCGGCATGCTCTTGTCGCCGACCCACTTGTGCCTCATCTTGACCAATGATCACTTTGGCAGCGACCTGACCAAGGTATACAAGATGATGGCTCTGCCGTTGATTCTAGTGAGCCTTTTGGGCTTTCTGCTATCTGTGACGCCCTGGGCGGGTATAGTGTAACATTATGACGTTCAATAAATTACAATGACAAATTAAAGCGTTTTCCGAGACTGGTCGGCTGGTGTTTTCTTCAGCATGTAAGTGTCCATGCCCGATGAAGATAGAAGTAGTTTTGATTGGGAACTTTCAGGCAGCCGGAAGGTACTATAATTAGGAACTATTGGAAGAAGGTGGTTCATGCCTAAAGAGACGGAAAAAGACATCGATTTTTCCCTAATGAAAGCAATTCAGAACGGGGATATGGTGGCTTTTAACACCATGGTTGACCGCTACAAAGACCGGCTCATGAACGTCATTGGACGGATGCTGTCCTCATCGGAGGAGGCAGAAGACATTGTTCAGGAAACGTTCGTTCGCGTGTACCAGCACCGTCAATCGTTTAATTTCCAGCACTGCTTTTCGACGTGGATTTATACGATTGGTCTGAACCTGGCCCGCAACGAATTGCGCAAGAGGAAGAAATTCAAATTCTATGAAATATCAGACATGCAGGGACACGAAACAGAGTTTGCGGTTGAGGCCAAGATTCCGAGCCGTCTCCCTCAAGCGATAGACTCGGCGATCCGTGACCTTCCGGAAAAGTATCGCACCGCGTTCCTGCTTCGCGATGTCGAAGAAATGCCTTACGAAGAAGTAGCCAAGGCGCTGGGTGTTCCCCTTGGGACAGTTAAATCGCGCGTGAACCGCGCCCGGTTAATTCTCCGTGATAAGTTACAGCCTAGATTGGAGGAACATCATGCGTTGTCGAAAAGTACGCTCCTACCTGTCGGCCTATTGTAATGATGAAGTAGCCGGACGGAGTCTGGTCGCGATTCAGGAGCATCTTTCGACCTGTGGTGCCTGTCGTCGCGAAGAGAGCCTGTACAGGTCGATGCGTGAGGGAGCGCGTGAGCTTCGAGCCGGATCACTCTCGCGCGATTTTAACGCCCGTCTGCTCGATCGTATCGCTCAGGAACGGTTTCAAGAGACTCGTACCAGGGCGTATTTTCCACGGCCGTCGGTGCCGGTTTTGAGTTGGCGTCGGGTAGCACCGGTCCTTGGTTCTGTTGCTGTTATCGCATTGGCAGCTATCTTCGCTTTGTCGCCGGGCTCAAATCGTGCGGTTCCGACCTACGCCTCAAGTTCCCCGGGCTCGAGTTCGCTCGATGATTCCTATCTGACGGTGCAGCCGGACGCCAATCCGAACATGACCAGCAACCTGAAGAAAAACTGGTCGCTCGATACCCAGTTGGCTAAGGCGGAGCGGTCGCGCCAGATTTCCGGCATGCTGACTTCAAGCGGCGGTTTTGCCTCTATGGATTACCGCGAAGCGTTCCCGTGGATTTACGGATACGGTATCGTAGATTCCCCCTTCGGGCCGGTAGTTGTGAAGATCCGCCCGGTGTTGAGGATATATGAAACGTCGGGTTCAACCGGTGCGAAGGAGGATCAAGAGGTTTATTAAAATGTTATCTTCTCCCTCCAAGGCCGCCGGTATGCTATGGATAGTTGTGGCACTGGCGGTCTTTTTTTCGATCCCTGCGGCCGCTTCCGAAGTCCCACTCTCGTCACTTGAAAATGGGATGAACGACCTCGTGTACTCCCTGTCCCGTTCCATCGTGACGGTGGTGAGCACGCGGAGCATGATGGTCCCGTCGGTATTCGGCGGATCCGAGGAGGCGCTCCAAAATCTGGTTTCATCAGGGGTCATTTATGATTCGGGTGGTGCGATTGTGGTGGCCGCTGCTACAGTCGTGGGGGCCGACCATATCTATATAGATTTTGACGATCAGCAGATACCCGCCCGTCTGGTGGCTGTCGACTATAACCTTGACCTGGCGCTGCTGCAGGCTCAGCACCGGGTCGGAAGACCTGTCCAGTACTCTGACCGACAGCTTTGTGCCGGCCAGATGGTTATTGCGATGGGGAATGCCTACGGCCTGAGAGCCGCGCCGACGATCGGATTCTGCGCCGGCATGCGCGATGACGGCACGCTGCAATTTACCGCTCCGGTAACGTCGGGCGCCGTCGGTGGGGGAGTCTTCGATCTGAACGGGCGACTGCTCGGAGTTGTGATCGGAACAATCGGTCAAGCCGATCGGGTGGCGCTCGCTATATCGGCGTACCGGTTACCCGGGATGGTTGATTATCTGCTCAAGAATGGCGATCGACAGGCAGGATACATAGGTGTTTCGACCGCCGATGTTGAGATATCGTCGCCGGCGATAGAAACAGCGCCCTCGCCGGCGGCTTCGGTCAGCAGTCTCGGGCACAGAATGAGCGAGCATGGCGTGGTCGTAACCTATGTCGCTCCGGCTTCACCGGCGGCTCAGGCCGGCGTTCGCAGAGGTGATGTCGTCATATCGTTCGATCACACGCCGCTGGCAACGGCGCCTGACCTGCTTCGACTGGTGCGTCAGAGCACTCCCGGATCCACAGTCGATCTTGAATTCGTCCGTCACAACACCTTCTTTGATGTCAAGCTGATGGTAGGTCGTAAACAGTATTTTCGTCCCATGAGCTTTTCTGAAACCGAGCAGTTTGATGAACCCACCTTGTCCCCCGATTCATTGACCCGCATTCTTGATTATCTCAAACAGGAAGTGTCCCGCCTGGAAAACCGCATCAATCATTCCCGGTGACGCGAGTTTCACGTTGCCAATAGCACACGCGTGTGCTTACTTTGGCGCAACATGTACTGGTTAGCCGATAAATTGGGCGTGACCGCTCTTCATTTCACGTCCGCCTCGCCTGCTTTAGGAGGAGCGCAATAATGCGCTGGTGGAAGAAGCTGCTTCTGGCGGCGGCTCTGATTGTCACAGCCATAGTAATAGCGTCGTACTATTATCTGTTCCACGCTCACGGCCTCGAACGGATTGTCAGCGACCAGCTTACGAAACTAATTGGACAAAACTATCCCCTGACAGTGAGTGTGGGCAATATTCGCGGCAATCCTCTAAGCGGATTGATAGTAGAGGACATCCTTGTAGGGTATCGCGATGCGATAGGCTCCTTTCCGATTTGTCGAGCGAAGCGCCTGACGGCGACGTACGCTGTATCCAATCTCTGGCACGCCAATTATGTGTTTAGCTACGTTGGTCTCGACTCCCTGGCGTTGACACTCGTGGCCGACAGCGCCGGCCGATGGCGCCTGCCTCAGCCGCCCCCTTCGAACAAGGCCGGTGGTGCACCCGCGGCGTTTCGCATCGATCAGCTTGCCCTCAACGGCGCTTCTCTACAGATCTTGCGTCAGTCCGACACCATCGTAATCTCCAACATCGGCCTCGCTGCGGCTTTCCAGAGCGAGGGGGGTACGCTCTCCGTGGATCTCAAATATCTCAACCTGAATACAAATCGCGAGGGGATCGGGGTAGCTAACGCGGCGGGACGCGTCACGTATTCGGACGGTCAGTTGGTGATCCAGAATCTGTTCGCCTCCGTGTCCGACACGCGCATCAAACTCAGCGGCCAGGTGCGACTGCCGGAGCGGGTCGGTCAGGTCGATTTCGGCGCCAACGGGCTGAATATGGAAGAGCTGTCCCGCTACATAGGCGTATCGCTGAACGGCAACATCGACGCCAGCGGCCATGTCAATCTTAACGGATCTCAGATTGACGGATCGGTCGACCTCGCGGGAAGGTTTCTTTTCGCGGGGTTGGAAAATCTGCACGTCGGATTTCATTTCACCAATCCGGTTCTAACCCTCGACACGTTGTATGGTCTGGTGTTCGATCGCTGTGCCATCGACGGCCGCGGCAAAGTGAATTTCGCCAGGCCGATGGAGAAATATGAGCTGTTCGCAAGCATACGAAATTTCAGTCTGAACAGCCTGATCAGAAAGAGCTTTCCGTCCGATCTCAATGGCACCCTGGCGATGCACGGTCAGTCATTTTCCAATAATAAGCTCAAACTGGATATGTCGGTCGATCTGTTTGAGTCGTCGTTTGATGGCTTCCCGTTCCAGACTGCCGCCGGAACTATTTCGGTAACGGCAGACTCGATCACGTTTGCCGACGGTTTTTCTGTGTCTTATTTCGAAAACTCGTTCACGGTTTCCGGCCGGGTGGACTACAGCGATACGATGGCCCTCAATGTGAGAGGGCAGCTTAACAACCTGGACCGATGGAAGGGGAAGCTGTTCATCGATCAGCCGGGCGGTCATGCCATTGCTGAAGCTCTCATATCAGGCAACACGAGTGATCCGGATTTAAGCGGAGAACTTACATCGGATTCACTGTGGCTGTACCAGATATTCTCCCGGAAATCTGATATCAAATTTGACATCAAACGCTTCCTGACACGGCAACAGGGCGACGTGACTCTGCGCCTGGCCAATGGCAGCATGTGGGCCAAGCCGTATGACAGCGCCTTCACGCATTTGAGCCTCGATTCGGGAGTAGCTGCCATAGATACCGTGTTCCTTCGAAACGAGCAGGCGATTGTCACCTCACGCGGGGCTCTCGATTATGGGATTTACCCGAGGGAACTTCGCCTTGACACGCTGCGGATAGGCGTTCTGAATCACACGCTGACGAACTCAAGGCCAATTCTCGTTGCCATCGACTCGCTGGGCTTCGACTTCACACAGCTGGGCATCAGTGGTGCAGGCGCCATAGCCCGAGGTCAGGGACGGGTGAACTTTGATGAATCAATGTCTCTTTCTCTTTCCACCAATCACGTGCCCGTTCAAACGTGGGTCGAGATTGTGAAGGAGGAATTTCCTGTCGATGGCTACGCCCGCGTTGCGGTGGATTTAGCGGGCACGTTCTCGTCGCCGCGGATAAAAATGGTTGGAGCTATCGACTCGCTTTCCTATCGGG
>DATKJY010000271.1:0-4752 GCA_035543175.1 Candidatus Acidiferrum sp. | reverse complement strand
GGTGGATTCTCGTGCCGACAGGGGCTACGGTCTGGTTTCACGTTATCGGCGTATCGTTGTTGCCGGCCACACTATATTTGTTGGCCTTCACGGGCGGCAAGGGAAGGCGCATTGTCGCGCTGCGGCCGTCGACCTGGGGTCTTGTCCTCGGAGCGGGATTGGTCGGATTTCTGATCCTTTTCATATATCTGTACACTCACGACCTATTTTTCAAGCTGGCGTTTGTACCGTTGGTCGCCTACCGCTTTACGGCCGCCGGTTACACGCTGTTTTCGCTTCGACATTTACTGGACATATTCAATCTCCTGATACTTTTGCAGCCGGGAGTCATTGTTCTGGTGATGACAGTTTTTGCCGCGAATTATCGAGCGGCTTTGAAACAGGCCAATGTCCGATTCCACCTAATAGTTGTCGCGTGCACAGTGTTCGCAATCTCAATACTGGATCCAAAACTCGGTATGCCGCGCGACTGGGACCTTCTGTCTATTCCGGGCGTGCCACTGGCGGCGGCTGCCGCGCTATTGCTGGTTACAATCAAGCAGCGGCGTGAGGTTGTGTTGATGGCGGGTATTCTGGCGGGGACGCTCGGACTACTGAGTCTCGCGGCCCGCGTCAGTACGCAAGTAAGTTCCGAGGCTGCATTGGCGCAGGTTCGAAGCTATTATAGCCTGGATCCTTCGCGAAGCGCACCTATTCGGCTGGTCCTAGTCAACAACTTACTCGACGCAGGAGATACGGCGACAGCTCGAGTCGAGCAAGCGGCGATGCTGCGTGATTATCCGCAGCAGTCGATTACCGATACGGGTATTGCGCTGGCCGAGCGCGGAGATTATCCGAGAGCGGGAGCATATTTCGAACGAGCGATTAGAATCGATCCGCTCTATCACAAAGCCTGGACCAATCTGGGCTCAGCGCTGGCGCAGATGGGGCTGCCGGATTCAGCGCTGGCGGCCCTGGATATTTCAAACGGTTTGAATCCATACAATCCGTCGGCGTACTACGCAATGGGATTTGCGTGGTTTACCAAGGGGGATTATGGCAAGGGGGAGAGGTACCTGAAGTTGGCCCGTGCGGTCGACACCACGAGCCTCGGCCCGTTGATCGGTCTTGCGATGCTGTATCAGGCGAGCGGACAGACGGGCAAATATGCGGTGTATGTGGATACAATTCTCAACCGCCCGACGACTCCGTATCAATACCTTCGACTGATCGGCGATAACTGCCTTCAGAAGGGGGATGTCGACAGAGCGGCGCGGGCATATGCGGCGGGGCTGAAGAATGGGCTTGATACGAGCTACGTTCGACGGATGGCCGGGCAATTTCCTGAGTTGGCGAGGATTCTCCCGAAGTAGGGGCTCATTATGAAAAAGGTTCGCGAGCCTTCATTAGGTCCGATATCGATAGCGTATATGCTGTCGCTCGCGCTATTTATGGGTGCGTCGTTTTTTCCGGAGGCTCGACTCTGGGGACTGAATAGCTGGGCGTATTTTCCCCTGACGGTTCGGGTAGCCCTGCTGTTCATCGGTATGACGGCGTGGGCGGCGGTAGTTAGTTTTCGTGGTTTGATCTCCAACGATACGGACAAGCTCTCGCCCGCGGCTCGTACAATGGTCGCGGTCGCGTTTGTGGCGCTGTTTGCCTCTCTGTTCTACTTGCTTCGGGCTGGAACGTACTTTCTGGGGGATGGATACACCTTGATCAACAACCTGGCGAGCGCGCATCCGGTAGTGAAGCCAAGGGAACTTGGAGAAGAGCTCATCCATGGGTGGGTGAAGTCTTTGATTCCCGGGAGCGGCCTGAGTGTCGCTTTAATGACCTACCAGGTGATCTCGATAGTCGCGGGCGTGCTCTTTCTGGCCGCATCGATTTTTGCAATTCATCGTCTGTTTGAGCGGACTATCGATCGAGTTCTTGCGGTATTGTGCCTCGGCTCCGCGGGGTATATGCTTCTCTTCTTTGGATACGTCGAGAATTATTCCCTGTTTTGTCTGTCAATCGGTCTATATGTCCTGATCGGGCTGCTCATCGTCCGGCACAAAGCCCGGCGCTGGCTGATCCTGCCGTGTCTGGGGCTGGTGATATTCATGCATCTATTGGGGGTAACATTGATACCGTCGACGATCTACATTTTGCTGCGGAATACGTCGCTGGGAGCTCGAGTGAAGCGCCTATCGTTCGCCGCGCGCGCGATCGCGATTGTAGTGATTGTTGCTGCCGTAGCGTCGGTTTTCCTGTATCTGTACAATCGGGACTATTTCGTACGATTTGCCTTCCTGACTGTCGAACCGGGGCAGTTCACGGTCGAGGGTTACACGCTTTTCTCCATCAAACATCTTATGGATATGGCCAATTTGTTAATCATTCTGTGCCCGGGGATTTTGGTCCTGGCTGCCGGCCTGGTTGTGGGCCGGAAGAAAGGCAATGCTTCGGTGAGACCAGAACTGATCTTTTTGACGCTGCTGGTGCTATCGATGTTAGCAGCTACCTTCGTGCTGGACCCGAAGTTGGGATTGGCTCGCGACTGGGATCTGTTTTCCTTTTCCGGCGTACCGTTGAGCATGCTCCTAGTGGTTCTGCTGCTACCATTCGGACAGAGACTGACCGTCAACCGTGTGGCTGTAAGCCTCTGCATCATACTGGCTGTGCTGTCACTATTTCCCAGGGCCATCATTCAACGGCTCCCTGCACTCGGGCCAAAGGAGGCGGAGCGTTTAATGGCTCTCGATCCCGACAAGAGTCGTACTTCGTTTTCCACGCTTGCCCTGTATTATCAGGGCAAGGGGGACACTGCTCGGTTTGCGCAAATCCAGAGGTTTCGGGGTCTCAATTTTCCGCAGGAGCAGATGGTCCGACAGGCTTCGACGCTTCTCCCGGTCGGCAAGACGCAGGAGGCCAAATACCTTCTCCAATCGGCTATTCGCAGGGACCCGCAATATTCAGAGGCATGGATCGGCCTGAGCAGAGCGTATCTGGACCTTCGTAGTTGCGACAGCGCCCTTACGGCAATACGAATTGCCGATGGTCTCAATCCGTACAGTGCCGTGATCCAGTACGATATGGGGCGGGCCTATGCGTGCCAGGGAAAGTTCGATCGAGCTGAGAGAGCATGGCTGCGATCGATTCATATTGATTCGAACCAGGCGCTGCCGCTTTGGAATCTCGCAACGCTTTATGGGGAACGAGGGGACGCCGCCAGGCAGGCGCAGTTTCTCACCTCGGCTGCCGGGAAGGTCGATGCTCCGCCGGCGTTGCTGAAGGAAGCAACTGAGCATTATCTGTTGAGCGACGATATCACCAGCGCGTCACATTTGCTGACACGCTACCTCAAGAAAACTTCCGATAGTGCTTACGTTCGGAAAATGGAAGAGCAATATCCGGAATTGCGCGACATCCTGTAAGAGCGTGTCGGTCGGGTCGGACTACAGTTCGAGCAGTCCAGTGGGGCCCATCAGTTCGACGAAGGCCCGGAGAACTTCATCGTCGTACGCACCCTTCAATGTAAACATGATCTTAAGCGCGGGAAAGGTGTCCATCGCTTTCTGATACACCCGCTGGGTGGTCATGGCGTCGAACGAATCAACCACCGCCACGATACGCGAATAGATATGCATTTCATCGAGTGACAACCCGGAGGGGTAGCCGCGACGGTCTCCGCGTTCGTGGTGCTGCAGCACCGGATAGTAGCTGGTTTCACCGATCAGGGCGGAGTCGCTGAGGATTTCGACACCCCACTTGGGGTGCTTCTTCATGATCTCGAACTCGATCGGCGTCAAAGCGGACCGCTTGTTGATGATCCGGTCGGAAATTCGGGATTTGCCGATGTCGTGCAGGAGCGCGCCGACGCCGAGGCCGTGGATGAATTCTTCGTCACGCAAACCCATCTGCTGGGCCAGAGCGATGGAAAAGGTACAGACGTTGACGGAATGAGTGTACGTGTAGTAATCAAACGACGTGATTTTCAGCAGATTAAGGAAAGCATCGCGGCCATTCAGAATGTACCGCATGGTGTTGTCTACCAGTTCCTGGGAGCGCTTGATGTTGTCGCCAAACGTCGGGTTGTTGAGGACGTCCTTGACCAGGTTGGTGGAGGTGTCGTACAGAATGGCTGCTTTCTTGTCTTCGACAATCGTCGGGTCGGTGAGGATTTTGTCGAGGTTTTTCTCGATGTACCGCTGGTACTGCCCCCGGTTATCCTGGGTGACGAACAGGCGGTCGACCCGGTTGTCCAGGAGTTTCTGACGGGTTTTGTCCGTGAACGCCAGGTTAGCCGAGCGATACAGGACGAGCTGGTTATTGACCTTTATGAAGAGATTAAAATCCAGGACCGAATCAACCCGAAGGGAATCCAGGTAGATGGGCAAGTACTTCTGCTCGGTCCGATTTTTCACGGCGGTCGATGTCATTGGTGCTAAGCCAGTTCAGGTTATGTTCGGATCGGCATCGAGCCAATCCCCATAGTCCGTAATATCGGCAGACAGAGGCGGGGACTAAACAAAACCCCCGGCGGGAGAAACCGGGGGCGCTCACGGAAGGAGGAGGGGTCGGGGAGATTATATATCGATTAAGAGCCTATATTTTTCACCGAATGAATCACGGATTGGAGCGAACTGGTTATATCGTTCAGAATCTTGGAGTACCGCTTCAAGAGTTCTGAGTACTGCCAGCGCATTTGGAAGGCCTGCTCCGGAAAGTCGAACAGTTCCAGCAGGCTGATTTTATATATCTCATCGATGTACTTGATGACGTAGTAGG
>DATKJY010000270.1:0-2807 GCA_035543175.1 Candidatus Acidiferrum sp. | reverse complement strand
TCTCGCGATGCTGTTTGCGACGCCCCTGGCAGTATTGGCGGCTATATATACATCGGAATTTGCGTCGCGGCGAATGCGAGAGATCATCAAACCAACGATCGAGCTGCTGGCAGGAATCCCTTCAGTCGTGCTTGGATTCTTCGCTCTTATCGTGCTCGCCACACTGTTGCAGAAGACATTTCACCTGACTTATCGGCTGAACGCCCTCAACGCCGGTATTGCGCTCGGGATTACGATCATCCCCGTCATATTCACCATAGCGGAGGATGCCATGTCCTCGATCCCGAAAACTCTCCGCGATGCCTCAACTGCGCTCGGCGCCACTCCCTGGCAGGTTTCATATACGATGGTTCTCCCGGCGGCTATGCCCGGCATCGCAGCGGGTATGGTGCTCGGGTTTGGACGTGCCATCGGTGAGACAATGATCGTACTGATGGCCTCCGGCAACGCCGCAATCGTCTCCAGCAGCCTTACAGATTCCATACGGACATTTTCCGCAACTATCGCTGCGGAGCTGGCGGAAGTCGTATTCGGCAGCCCCCACTACAATGTGCTTTTCTTCATCGGCACTCTCCTGTTCGTATTCACGTTCGTCATCAACCTTGGTGGTGACGTTGTTCTGACGCGTCTCAAAAGCCGGCTGCAGGGGAAAGGCGCATGAGCAATACCCACCTGCTTGCTGCGCAGCCCGCTGTCGACTTTCGGCGGATCAAAGGCTCGGGAGTCGTCCCAAAGGGCCTGATGTTGACGGCGGTTCTGATAATCATGCTAATATTGGCCGTTATTCTTGGCAATGTCGTTTGGGGCGGTATCGGGACGATCAGTTGGAAATTCCTGTCAAGCCCCCCCGAAAACGGAATGGAAAGCGGCGGCATTTTCCCCGCTATCTTCGGTACCGTTTTTCTCGTGCTCCTGATGGTAATTGCCGTCATTCCCGTGGGAGTGCTGACGGCCCTGTATCTCCAGGAATACACCAATCCGTATTCCTGGCGTACTCGCTTGATTCGTCAAGCCATCAACAATCTGGCCGGGGTTCCGTCAATCGTATTTGGCTTGTTCGGTCTCGGATTCTTCGTTGGCTTTGTCGGCCGCAATATCGATGCTCTTTTCTACGGCGGTGATCATCCGGTCTGGGGGCAGCCCGCCATTATCTGGGCCTCGCTGACGATGGCGCTACTGACATTGCCGGTGGTTATCATCTCTACCGAGGAAGCCCTGCGGGCTATTCCCCGCGAGCTAAAGGAAGCAAGTTACGCGCTTGGAGCCACCAAACTCCAGACCATCGCCCGCGTAATTATTCCACAGGCGATGCCCGGAATATTCACCGGCGCAATTCTGGCTGTCGGTCGCGGAGCCGGTGAGGTCGCGCCCATCATGTTTACCGGCGCTGCGTACTATCTTCCGTACTTGCCGACCAAACTAAACGATCAATTTATGGTCCTTGGCTATCACACCTATGTAATGGCAACGCAATCGCCGGATATTGAGAAGACCCGACCGATTCTCTACGGCACCGTTCTGGTCTTGCTGGTGCTGACGTTCGCGCTCAATCTGGTGGCGATTCTCATCCGCTCCAAGATAAGGAAGGGACGCATCCATGCCGGATGAACGGCAACTCAGAGTGAAGCCGCGGGACCTGGTCCCGGATTTCCAGCCGCTCGAGACACCATGTTCTTCGGTGAAGATGACTGTCCAGCATCTGGATTTCTTTTACGGCGGCAATCAGGCATTGTACGATGTGACACTCGACGTCGTCGAGAATCAGGTCACCGCGCTGATCGGCCCGTCCGGTTGCGGCAAATCGACCTTCCTGCGCGCGCTGAATCGGATGAATGAGACGATACCGGGGACACGCATGACGGGTACGATCATGCTGGACGGCCAGGATATTTATAAGGACATCAAGGATGTCTCGACCGTGCGAACGCGCGTCGGCATGGTCTTCCAGAAGTCCAATCCGTTTCCAAAATCAATATTCGAAAATGTTGCCTACGGACTCCGGGTGAACGGCATTCGGGATAACCGCGTCATTGCACAGGCGGTGGAGGAGACGCTCAAGAAGGCGTTTCTGTGGGACGAAGTGAAGGATAAGCTGCAGGACAGCGCCTATCAACTATCGGGCGGTCAGCAGCAGCGCCTCTGCATTGCCCGCGCCCTTGCGGTCCGGCCGGAAGTGCTGCTGATGGACGAGCCGGCGTCGGCTCTCGATCCGATATCGACGTCAAAAATCGAGGATCTGATGGCCGAGTTGAAGAAGAACTACACCATTGTCATCGTCACCCACAACATGCAGCAGGCGGCCCGTGTCTCCGACAGCACTGCCTTCTTTTATGAGGGGAAAATTGTGGAGTTCGGTGGTACCAAGCAGATATTCACTAAACCGCTTCAGAAAAAAACCGAAGACTATATCACCGGACGGTTTGGATAAGGCAGGATGTGACCCATGTCGATTCACCTTCGACGCGAAGTAGATAAGCTCAAGAAACAGATTCTGACCCTTTCGGCGCACGTTGAAGAAAGTGTCCAGAAGGCAGTTAAATCAATTGGCGACCGCGATATGAGGCTGGCTCAGTTGGTGGTCGATCAGGACATTGTGATCGATCAGATGGAAGTTGATGTCGAAGAAGAGTGCCTCAAAATTCTGGCTCTGCACCAGCCTGTCGCCATTGATCTTCGGTTCATCATCGCCGTCTTGAAAATCAATAACGATCTCGAACGGATCGGCGATCAGGCGGTGAATATCGCCGAGCGCGCTCAATTCCTCGCCAGCCGAGAGCCGGTAGAGATGCCGTTTGATTTTCCCAAAA
>DATKJY010000269.1:0-6795 GCA_035543175.1 Candidatus Acidiferrum sp. | reverse complement strand
GTATTCTGATCGTAGGTGAAAGTCAGCTGCCAATTCTGGGTGGCGGCAACCGAGGTTGATACCAGAACGGCGACAGAGAGTAGAATGGGCAAGGGAATTATCAATGTTCTCACGTGTTTGCTCCGCGACGCTGCGTCGACTGCGAGTAGTTCAGGTAGTTCAACGGAAACTTAACGTGAGAGCGATTATTGTCAAGGAATAAGTACCGCGCAATCTTCGATTGGCCGGATTGCATGAAATGCTGAGTTAGGTGAATCAGGCGAAGGAGAGTGGCGCCGGGACTTCTTCGTTCGATTTGTCGACCGCCGCTGGGGTACGATCCAGTTCACGTCTGACAGCGCCGGCGAGATCGTCCCGCGTATACGGTTTGCGAACGAACTCGCGGACGCCGAGCCGCCGGATCTCTTCGACCCGTTCGGTGGCCGAGTAGCCGCTCACGACGATGGCTTTCTGAGTCGGGTACATCTCGAGGATGCGCCGGTAGGTTTCGAGGCCGTCAAGATCGCCTTCCATGATCATGTCCAGAATTACCAGGTCAACCGGGAATTTTGCGAGATAGCGGAGCGCCTCGGCGGCGCCGCCGGCGGTTACGATCTTGTAGCCGAGAGTTTTGAGCAGGTAGCAGGCCATCTGTCGCTGGTCTTCAAGATCGTCGACGACCAGTATTGTCTCGGTACCGCTGCCGTACGAACGGGCGGTCGGGATCCAAGCGGGAGCGTCTTTAAGCACGGGAAACAAGAGTGAGAACTGGGTGCCTTTGCCGGGGCTGGAGATTATATCATAGAAGGCTTTGTGATCCTTCACGATGCCGTAGACAATGGAGAGACCAAGGCCGCTGCCGCTCCGCCCCATTTTCTTCTTTGAGTAGTACGGCTCGAAGATTTTATCGAGGTCCTCTTGAGAGATGCCAATGCCGGAGTCAGAGACTCTGACTATTGTGTATTCTCCGGGTTCGAACTTGTCGCCGATACTAGCGACTGATGAAACGCGTTCGGTGCAGGTGTCGATGGCCAGTCGGCCGCCATCGGGCATGGCGTCGAAAGCATTAACGACAAGGTTCATGAGCACAGTCGACAGGTGCGTGGCAGAGCCCTGAACAGGAGCGAGAGACTGCTTGAGACTGAGTTCGACCGTGACGTTAGGATTTCGATTTTTGAGATCGATGAAGTTGGGCGAAGCCAGATAGGCGTTGATGATATCGTTCATCTGAATCGATTTCATATCGTAGCGGCCGCGTCGGGCGAGAGTCAGAAGGTCCTGAATGATGGCGGCTGCCTGGGAAGCCGCTTTACCCATGGCTTCGATTTCAATTCGTCCGGGGCTGTCATCGGGCAATTCTTCGAGGATAACTTCGGGATAGGCCACCAACGGGCCGAGAGTGTTATTCAGGTCGTGGGCGACACCTCCGGCGAGCACGGCCAGGGATTCCATCCGCTGGGCTTTTTCGAGCTGAACGAGCAGTTGCTGGTGTTCCTGCTCGCTGCGCCAGCGCTCAGTGATATCGCGAGCCACCCCGATGATGCCGGAGACCTTGCCATTGGCAAAATATGGCTGCTCGCTGATTTCGAGTAAAATGCGATGTCCCTGCTTGTGAAAGATCTCCACCAGGTAGGGCGGGAAAATGGTCCCGTTGGCCAGCGTTTCTTCGGTCTGGTTTACGACGCGGCTGTTTATGGCGTTGTCCGTGAGATAGGTCGTATAGTGTTTAAGCCATTCATCCTGAGTATAGCCGGTGACCGCTTCCAGCGATGGGGACACGTAATGGAAGACGCCGTAGATGTCGTGCCGGTAAATGAAGTCGCGCGTGTTTTCCAGAAGCATGCGCTGCTCATCCAGCAGCGACTCAATCCGTTTGGCGGACTCAGTCAACGCCTGCTGGGCGGCCGTTCGCTCCTGGACCTCTTTAATCAATTCGTCCTTCTGGCTGAAAAATTCTTTCACCAGATTGGCCAGGTACCCGAACTCCGTTTGATCATCCTTCAGAGGCGACAAGGCGCCAGCGTCCCCGTTGGTCAACGCTTTGGAGATCGTATGAATTGGTTGAATGACCCACACCTGAAGGCTGTAACCCAGCAAGGCCAGCAACGCGACGCAAAGGGCGAGCACGAGGAGAGACCGTTGTGATTGCGCTTGAATGAGTTCGCGAAGGAACCCGGAGTGCACCTGTCCCCGCAAAACGGCAACCGCAGAACTATCAGAAGATCGAAGAGTGTCGGCATAGCGGATGACCGCTTCCTGACGACTGGATTTCCAATCAGAGGTGGCGCCGGCCGCGGGGACCAGTTTGAACTCGCCTCCGACGTCGCGAGCTAATTCGGCAAGGAACTTCTCATTCCACTGGCGACCGACGACGAAATATCCTCGGGCGGGTGTGACCCTTTTTAGATCGGCGGTCGGCTGGATCGGATCGACATAAAGTTCCCAGAGGTTGTTGTGGTAGTACTGGAAGTAATGCTGCATCGGACTACGCGCCAAGCGCTGCCTCAGCGCCTCTTTGGATTCCAGAAGGCCGGTCAGGGTGTCGCTGATTAGAGTATCAGCCTCTCGAACTAGAAAGAAGTCCTTGTCCAGGACCCAGACCGCGGAAGCCTTGTAGGTTGCCAGGGAGGCATCGATGTTTTCCACGCCCCAGGCGCTATCCCCGGTAGTCAGGAATTTGACCATGTCATCCCAGTAGGAATAGTCGTAGGCAAAGGCTTCGATGGAATGGCTCTTGAGCCCAATGATTCGTTGCAAAACATCTGAATTTCGCTGCTCCATATCGGTGAGGATCATATTGGCGTGTCTCTCCTCAGATATGTGGAGCCAGATCGCAGCCCCGAGAAAGACCGTCACGACGGTGAGAAAAAGAAAATAGAATCGAACGCGAACAGACTTCATCTTGATGTCCAGATTCGGGGTGTGCAGCACTGCCCGCCCGGCCCCCGGCTGTTTGGTTCTGCGCCTGATGGACGTATGTCGAGAAAGTGCTACTCCGCCCTTTGCTGATTATTATCGGCATAAGGATGAGGGGCTGTAGCGCTCACCGGGGAACTTCGACGGTGGCCCCCGTCTGCAGCATCGCGTATTTTACGAATAGAGGGTAGGAACTAACAGCTTGGTCGGCTTTGGTGGGCAGGCGGCATAAAAAAAGAGTCCGCGCTGCAGTCATCACCGGGGGGAGGGGAAGAGTGACGACCACGTTGCGGACTCGAAATTCTTGTTTGCCCGTACAGGGGCTCCAACCCGCCCCAAATATACGGGGGGGATTAGCTTACGCAAGCAACAATATAACTTTCTTCGCGGTTCGTAAGTAACTTTTCCGCGACGTGGGAGGGAACACCCCCTGATCGACTTCGAACCGCTCACTTCTTGTAACCCTCGAAAGACATCCCCAGTTCCCAACGTCAAAGCCCACTCACGCCAAAGAGATAGCCAGAAATCGGAGTAATGAAGGTCTGCGTAGCCCTTAATCTTTCTCGTGTAACGTTTTGACCCATAGGGCGATAGCAAATCCTGGGTTTGTATGAGGGTGTTGCTCCTGGAGGTCAAAGGTCAGGATGGCAAGAAAGCCCTTGTTTGGCGGGGACTTTGTAGAGCATTTTGGGCGCATGGGATTTCGCGACTCCGATTTTTGCAAACAGTTGGCTCTCGTGGCTCTCTTTGCCGTAGCCATGGGGTATTTAGAGGCGGCAGTCGTGGCGTACCTCCGGGAGCTTTACTATCCCGAGGGGTTCGTGTTCCCCTTGAAGGGGATGCCGGGCCGGATCATTGCCATCGAACTGGCACGCGAATTTGCTACGATTGTCATGTTAGCCGCGATTGCGGGAATAGCCGGACGAAAGCGTTGGGAAAGGTTCGGCTACTTTTTGACCCTGTTCGGGATCTGGGACATCTTCTATTACGTATGGCTGAAAGTGATGCTTGGTTGGCCGTCAACCCTGGTCGACTGGGACATGCTCTTTTTGATTCCAGTCCCCTGGATTGCTCCGGTCATTGCGCCTGTGCTTGTGGCGTTGCTCATGACGGTTTGCGGAATTCTGATTACCCGGCGGATCGCAGGTGGTGGGGAGTTCTTGCCGGGCCGGCTTGCCTGGATGGGCGGTGTGCTTGCCACGTTCGCGATTCTCTATTCATTTATGAGAGATACTAAGGCTTCGACGGGGCAAGGATCACCGGACGCATACAGCTATCCTCTCCTGGTAATCGGTCTCGCGCTCTATATTGGGGTGTTCGCGCTGACGTGGCGAAAGTCGTTAGGCCAACAGCGCACGCAATAGACGCGCGACGTTCGGAACCCCATTCACTTGACGAGCAGCATCTTTCTCGTGATTGATTTGTCACCGGCCTGCAGTCGGTACAGGTAAACACCGCTGCCGACCGGCTGGTTGTATGCGTTGCGACCATCCCACTGGGCGGAATGCTCTCCCGGGGCCATTGCTTCATCAAGAAGCACTTTCACCAACTGCCCTTCGATGTTAATGACGGCAAGATGCACCGTGGCCTGTTCCCTGAGGTTGAAGCTGATCACCGTGTTCGGGTTGAAGGGATTGGGGAAGTTCTGACGCAGGTCGAACTCATCCGGTACGAGCGGTTCACATGCTGGTCGTGAGCTAATCATCCGGCGTCCGTCCAGTTGGAAGCGGTTCGTGACGAAGCTGTTTCCGGCTGGATCGGAGCCGGCGAAAGCGAGAAACGAGGTTCCGACAGATGCAAACCACGGCAGAAGATCATAGGTCCAGCTGTACGAACTCCCATTGACAACCGGACGAGTACTGGTCGGCCTGATGCGAACGTAATGTCCTTCCGGGTCGAGCAAGGCGCCGTATGGGAAGCTGAATAGGCGTTCATTGGAGCTGACCACGAATGTGTCGCCCGCTCGGGTGACAGATATGGTCGGGGGGAGAGTATCGGTAATTCGAAGAATGGCTCTGATGCCTTCGAGCGCGTTTACAAACCTGATTCTCACCAGGGGATATCTTCCTTCGTTCCGTTCCAGATCCGGCGAGATATCGAGGCCGAGTCCGTCGTCATAGCTATGCGTATACGTGATTACTAACCGGTTTTGGCCGCTGTCGGCGGCACCAAAGGCGGAATCAATATCATACCAGTCGTTCGAAGTGCGAAAGATGAGTCGCTTCATGTTGCCGATGCGTTTATAGTCGGCAGAGGATGGGTGGTAAGGGATCCAGCCGACCGGTGCGCCGCGCCAATCATACATATTGGCGATACGGTCGGCGGGCACGACGAGATTACGATGCGGAGAGAAATTGGACAGATCGAACGGTATGACATCGTCGAGCCAGTTGGATAGCGAGGTGCTTTCCCACGTCCAACCCGAGCGGAAAAGCACAGGGTAGAAATGTTTTTCGAGAACGAGATAGGCCAGGGTCTTCTCGGCCAATTGCACGTCGGTGCCGTCGGGATATTGAGTGCTATCGAAGGTCAGAAGTTGATTCCAGTAGGCGATCCCATCGCCGTCGCGGTCATACCAATCCCAATTGTGGTAGTGCCACCCAAAGAAGTCTCCCCACTCGGACGCCTGCTTCGCGTAGTGTTCAATGGCTGAATTGACGGCGGCGCAGTCATGGTTCAGACTGGCGCAATATGGTTCGCCGGAGAGAAGCATCCAGGTGTACTTGGGCAATTGATCGCGCGAATCACGGTAGCTGCCGCGCTGCAGGCCGTTCATGACCCGGTCGATCAACTGACCGGGGGCGAAATCATAAAGATCGAGCGGCTGGGCGCGCTCTGAACTGACGAAACTTCGAGCCTCGGCGTCGATAGTTATAGCGATATACACGGTGCCACGCCTGACGTGAACAGGCGGGGCAAGAGTTGCCGGTTGCGGAAATGGCGACGAAGAGAGGGCCGACGAATCCGGCTGGGACGGCAATATCAATTGAGCCGGGACCGGCGAGGACGAGACACAGAGGATGCATATTGTCGCGGCTGAAGCGGCGGCGCGTCGGGCAGTCATAGTTCTCCGGGCGCAGGCATTCACGGGGCGCCTGATGGTCGAAATATCTTTGAATAGAATCTAGGTGCAGTGCATGTTGCCCAAACGATGCTTTAATATAGCCATTTCAACCTATGAAGTCAACGATCAATCGCTGCCCCTTGCCCGGTCGAGAGAGTTTCCAGGAGGCCGATCCGTCGGCCTCCCGGTTTGCATGACATGAGGCGAGGAGATTACGTCTGGAACAGGTACTGAAGTTTCATAAAGAACTGCCGTGAGGTCGTTCGCCACCGTGAGAACGGATCCGGGTAGAGCGGGTCCGAGGTGTCCCGAGTGTACCAAAGCTGAGAGTAATTGACCGCCGAACCCAGATAGAGCACCGAGAACGGGCTAAGGCGGTAAGTCAGGAGCGGGTCGATATCCCAGGACTTGTAGAAATCGTCGTATTGTACGATCAGGCGCATCGACAGCTCTTTGGTCGCCTGAAATTGCGTTCTGGTCCTCGTGATGTAGCCGTTGAAATAGCGTGAGCCATCCTGAAGGTTCGTGATGCGGGCGTAATCGAGTTCCGGTTCCACGGTCAGGCGATCGATAGGTTTGACAAATAATGCAATCGTGTAATCAGTCTCCCGTCCTTTGGCCGGGGGAGGATTCCGGACAAGGCCGCGACCGTAGGTCCCCTGGAATCGGCCTCCGAAATGCTGATTCAGCTGAAAATTCCAGTTGCCGAATATGGTCCAGAGATTGCCAAACCCCCGACTGGGAAGAGGAGTCTGAGAAAGTGACTCGTCCTGCCAGCGCTCATAATTCCGGTTATAGCCGAACTGGAACTGGGATTGGGCAAGACGGGTCTGAAT
>DATKJY010000268.1:0-5076 GCA_035543175.1 Candidatus Acidiferrum sp. | reverse complement strand
AGATCCCGCCGACAAACTTCGGGACCCACCGCGTCGCCTCGGTGTACGGCCGCCACCCGGTACTGAACACCGTCATGATCTTCTGGTACCGCTGCCCCGGCCTTTCGAAATCCTTCATTTCCACGTTCCACAGTTCGCGCGCCTGATCGATCCGAAGAGCCGCGAACTTTATCACATCGGTCCCCTGATCAAACGTGTTGCACAGCGGATCCACCGACCGGTTCGGATCCATCCCGCCCAGATCTTCATCCGTACCGTACGCCAGAAGCGGATCCCCGGCGCGTTGCGCTATCTCGTTGAGCTTGGCGGTATCATCCTGCGGCGTTTTTCCCCCGAAATCACTGTACGCATAGGCAATCGCCCAGTTGTCGTATGGCCCCGGTACCGTCGGATAAAAATCCCCCTGCACTTTCCCTCGGCCGGCTACATTCGGCGGCATGTAATCCATTATCGTGCCGAGCGTGCTGTTCTTATGCGTGAACGCCGTATCGTTGATCTGATCCAGCGTGTAAATCGACGACGCCTTGAAGTTGTGACGTAACCCGAGCGTGTGCCCGACCTCGTGCGCCACCAACTGGACTATGTACTGATGAATGTAGTCTTTCGTCAGCGAATCCCGCTGCTCGAGATTGTCCGTGCTTGCCAGAAGATAATTCAAGCCGAACGCCGCTTCCTGCGCCGACTCCCGCGACAACTCTTCTTCTGAGCTCGCCGGCCCGCCGGGGAAAATGCTGTCAAGCGCACCGGTCTGTTCGGTAGTGCTCCCATCGAATGACAGCGGGTGTATCCAGTTCGTCGCGTTATTGTACATGTACCGGATGAAATCCGCCGACACCCGTATATCTGCGTCATAAATCTGTCCGGTGAACGGATTCGCGCGCGATGGTCCTACCGCGTACCCGGCGCCCGGCCGCATGATCCATCGCACGACATTGTATCGTGTGTCCGCCGGATCCCAACTCGCCGTATCCGGCATGATCTTCGCCACAATCGCATTCTTGAACCCGATCTTCTCAAACGCCGGATTCCAGAACTCAATTCCTTTGGCCACCCACTCCTTGTACTCCTGCGGCACCGTATTCTCCACCCAGTACACGATCGGCTCAACCGGTTCGGATAACGCCGCCGTCGGGTCCTTCTTCTTCAGATTCCAGCGCTCGACATACCGCACGTACGGCGTCTCCGGGCTGAATTTGGAATAATCCTCGTAGATCGTCAGAAAATTCCCCACCCGGTCATCCGCCAGCCGGGGCACGTAATCTGTCTCCGGCAGGGTAGAGAGCGAATAATGATACGTGTGAAACATGCTGTATGGATTTTGCATCGTCACCGCATTAAGCGGCTTGTTCGTGCGGTAGTGCAGCTTGACATCGATCTCCGTGTTCTCCGGGAACGATTTCACTTTCTCGAAATAACTGTTGTCCCGATCGAACGAAAATCCGGTCTGACCCGCTTGGCCGAGGAAATAACTGACGTTCTCTGCGTCCCGGACAAACAGTGCCGAGGGATCTATCAGCACCGCCCCGCTATCATTAGGCTTTGACTCGATCTTAACCGACGCCAGCAAATGGTCGGTAATCCCAGCCTCAACCGCCCGCCGAAACGACGAGGTACTATCCGCTCGAAACCGAAGGTTCTTCTCCATGAGCATGATCTTCTTGCCCTCCCGCTGGAGATAGAACGGATAGGTCGAGGTCAGCATGCCGTTGTCAAAAAACGCTCCTTCTGCTTTGGACATGGTCTCGCCGCACAGGAACACCTTGTTGAACTGACTCGGCTTGATCGCCATATACATCGTATTGGCGACGGTGTCCTGGTAGAACGTGAACAGCCCCGGAATTGCCACCCGATCCTTGATGAGATCTGCGTATGGCTTCTCCGTGTCCCTTTCCGAGGGACCCTGTTTGGGTTTCTCTGCCTCCGGATGCTTCAGCCCCGTGAGCGTATACTCACGACGGTCGGCAAAAGCGTAAGGACTTACCGAAATGATCGCAATTACCGCGACCAGTACTCCAATGGCGAAACGGCGCATGTCGGGGACTCCTTCTTAGACAATGGCCCAGTTACAGTTAATAATCATCTTGATACGCTGATTGGCGCGGAAAGTTTGACTCGGACAGCGATTTCCCGCTAATGGACTACTGGCCGTCGATCAGGGGGACAAACCGGACCTCATACATCACACGGCGTGTGATCCCGGCATCTGTTTTTTCCAGAAGTAGCAGCTCTTGCCGCGGGGGGGCCTCTTCCTGAACAGGAATTATCATGCGACCCCCCACCGCCAGTTGATCGAGCAACGCCGGCGGAATATACGGCGCCGCCGCAGTGACGATAATTCCGTCAAACGGCGCCTCCTGCGGCCAGCCACTATACCCGTTGCCGAGCATCGTGCGAATATTCCGATACCCCAACTCACTCAATAATTGCGTCGCCCGTTCGTACAAATCGGCCCGTATTTCGACACTGAACACCCGGTCGACTATCTCCGCCAGCACCGCCGTCTGGTACCCCGAACCGGTTCCGATCTCCAGCGCCTTACTCCGATGCGTCAGCCCCAGCGCTTCGGTCATCGATGCCACCACATACGGCTGTGAAATTGTCTGGCCCGACCCAATCGAAAGCGGACCGTCAAAATATGCCTCCTGACGCTCCTCCTCGGGCACGAACCGGTGGCGGGGAACTGTCCTCATGGCCGCCAGTACCTCAGGATCGGTCACTCCCCGTCGTTCGATCTGCTCCGCGACCATCCGCTCCCGCTGCACCGCATAGACAGCTTCCTGATCGCCTTCATTAAATCGAAACATGGCGGCAAGTTTCAACACCGGCGTCTCTGACACAATCGTTTTTTGGACTCTGACCAAAAAAAAGACCGGCCACCGGGCCGGTCTCACATCAATGATGGCGCTGTTTACTGCGGACAGCAGAGCGGCGCGCCGTTCGCAAACAGGAAATCAACCAAGACGGTGAGGTCCGAAATGTCCAGCACCAGATTGCAGTCGAATGAACTCGCCTCCAATACGGCCGGTGGTGGACCACTCACGAACAGGAAGTCCACCAAATAGGATAGGTCGGAAATGTCCGGTCCAACTCCGTTGTGATCGACGTCACCACAGACGAAATTCGTATAGGTGAATTCGTACGTCGGCCCGTAATCAGAGTAGAATCCCACCGAATCGATCGCCTTCAACCGCCAGTAATAATGCGTGCCGGGCGTCAGAAGCGAGGTATTCACGACTTGGCTGTCGGCATACACGAAATTGGCGAACGTATTGTAGTCCCCGAAATTGGCCAGATTCGAAATATGCAGGAAATAGTAGGTCGGCGACTGCGCATAAGGGGGAGGGGTTCCCTCCGTCCACTTGAACAGAATCGAACTCCCCTTCAAATTCCGCCCCGTAGCCGGAGCCAGCACGGTCGGAATCGCCGGCGCCTTGGTATCATGCACGAAACTCGCCTTTGCCGAGTAACCGCTGCTGTTACCCGCCACGTCCGCTCGACGACTCCGCCAGTAAAACCGTCCCTGCCCCAGCGTGTCAGGCGCCTGGAATGTCATCGCCGAAATCGGCTGGTACGTCGTCACTCCGACCGCAAACGTCGAGTCTGCCGACACCTGGATTACATTAAACTCCGGCGACACACTATCCACCAATGGCTTTGGTGAACCGCCGAGCACGTAGGTTACATACTTCGTGGAGTCATATTTGGCGACCGGCGACGATGGCGTCACCGGATTGGGCGCTAAGTTATCAACTATCAACCGTCTCGGATGTCTTTGGAACGACGATGAATCGCTTCCCGAAAACAGCCGCACTCCCCAGTAATACCCACGGTCCGGAAGCGAATCGGCCGACGGTATCGTATACGCCGTATCCGTCAGCCCATGGTACACCCTCACCGTCTGTGTGAGTATACTGTCGGTGGCAATATAAAGTCCATAGGATGAGCCCGACCCATGCGACCACACAAAATGCGGCGTCCTCGTATTCAGGTACACCAGCGTGTCGGGCGACAACAACGAAGGTGGGAAATACGGATTGTTCACCGTCAGCGTGTACGACGTCACATTCCCGGCCCCACCCGTGCTCGTTGCCGTCAACGTAATCAGATTAGTCGCCTGGTTCGGCTCTTCAGCCGGAACATCCGCCGTAAAGCTCGCCACCGTGCTGGTACCGGCAGTCAATACAAACTGCCTGTTCGGAGGCCGGAACGGCCAGCCGCGCTGATCCGATGGCGTGATTGTAATCGTGTTTGTCGCATTTCCGTGATTCCAAACGGTCACATTAATCGGCTTGCTGGCCGGCGATCCTACTGTGTCGTTAGCCGGCGGCACCAAATCGACAACAAAGACTGCCGCCACCGTCACCGTTACCGTGCTATGAGCCGTCACCGATCCGTCCGAACGGCTTGTCGCCGTACACGTGCTTGTGTCATTCTCTCCGGCGCTCAGTCCCGATGGCACCTGCGCCGTCAAATCGAAATACGCCGAATCATAGGACGTGAGGTAGACAACCGTATCTATCGCCCGATTCAACCAGCTCTTGGTATCGCTAATCTGAACTCGAACCGAATCCGGATTCAACCCGATATTGGTCGCCCAGAATCTGACCGGCGCACTTGTTCCAGGATTGGTCGTCTTGTCGCCGCCGGGATATACTGCGAGCGCCTTGACATTCCCCGGCGTATAGATACTGTCCGGTGTAAACACCAGCGAATACTTCTGCGGGCCGTTCGGGATGTTGTATCCGTTGACTTTCGCTTTCCACAGTCCCGCCTGTGGGTTATTGATCTCTACCGTTTCCACGTTGTCCGTGCGATTCACGCCCTTGGTCGCATCTAAACTCGGAATTGTCGGATCCAGCACCCACGGCAATTGCTCCGGTCCCGATGGCGGAACGAGGGAGAGGTCCAGATCGTTGATCAGGTTCTTTCCTGCCAGGCCGGTACCGCCCGGATCATCCCATACCAATGTCACTTTGAGCTTCGTCGTGTTGCCCGGAACCGTAAGGTCATACAGATGCGTGTCGCCGGTCGCCATCTGATTCTCTAAGTACGATGGCTCCCCGATCGCGATTTTGG
>DATKJY010000267.1:0-4168 GCA_035543175.1 Candidatus Acidiferrum sp. | reverse complement strand
AATCAGCAGGCGCAGTCGGCGACCGGCACCGACGGTGGCAATGGTCACCGTGAGCCGGCTGGCGAGGACAAGGGGAAGGCAGTCGACGCGGAATTTGAAGAAGTGAAGTAATCGGTGCACGTATTTTGTAGTATGTTGTGGGTCAGGTTCCGGCGCAGGTTTAGCGAAGCAGGAACCTGACACGGCTGTAAGCATAAAGGAAGAACGTCAGGCTCTTGACTAGCACGGACCGGGTCGGAGCCTGACCTACGTCAGCTGCAACAGCGAAGAAGGAGAGTCATTGCGAAGAATCGCGCCGCAGGCGCGATGACGAAGCAATCTTACGCCGGCAGAGAAAAGAGGTGATATGAATGGCTAAGGATTTTTATGAAGTGCTCGGAGTAAACGAGAATGCTTCGCAGGAGGAGATAAAAAAGCAGTTTCGCAAGCTGGCCAAGAAATATCACCCGGATCGGAATAAAGGGGATAAGACGGCTGAGGCGAAATTCAAGGAGATCTCCGAAGCCAACGAGACGCTCAGCGATCCGAAGAAGAAAGCGGAATATGATCAGCTTCGCAAATACGGCGCGTTTGCCGGCGGGCCGTTTCAGGCGCAAGGCGGGCAGGGGCCTTCGGGATTTGATTTTTCCAATTTCGGGACCGGCGACGGTCGCACGCGCGTGCATGTTTCGGGGTTTGGCGATGTCAGCGATATGGAGGGCTGGGATGATATCTTGCAGTCGCTTCTGGGACGCACCGGGCGGAGCCGGTTCGATTTCGGAAGAGAATCGCACGAAGTGCCGCGCCGGGGGAATGACCTGACGAGTGAGCTATCGATTTCGTTTCTGGAATCGATCAAGGGGACCACGCGGATGCTGTCGCTGGGGAAGGGGAGGTCGCGGCTCAGGGTGAAGATACCGTCCGGCATTGAGGACGGCGGCAAGATCCGCTTGGCCGGGCAGGGTGAACCGGGCTTGTATGGCGGCCCGAACGGTGATATACTAATTACGGTGAGGGTTATGCCGGATCAGCAGTTTACACGCAAGGGAAATGATATCTACAGTTCGGTGGAGATATCGTTTGTCGAGGCCATCAAAGGGTGCAAGAAGAATGTTAGTACCCTAACCAAGACGGTGGCGCTGACGATTCCGCCCGGCACGCAGCCTGGGACGATATTGAGATTGAAGGGGCAGGGACTGTCGGTGAACGGCGTGCAAGGGGACCAGTATGTGGAGATCAAGGTGTCGATCCCGAAGGATTTGACGGAGAAGCAGCGGAAGCTGCTGGAGGACTGGGAGCGGTAAGGAACAGGAAGTGATGATATATGAACCTTAATAAGTTTACACAGCGCTCAATCGACGCCGTCTCCAATGCCCAGCAGATGGCGCAAACGGATGGGAATCCGCAAATGATGCCGGAACATCTGCTTCTGGCGCTCTTAAAGCAGGACGAAGGACTTGTCCCACAAGTGCTCAAGAAGATTGGCGCGGATACGGATGCCATCGAGAGCGAGGCACAGAAAGCAGTCGAGGCGCTTCCGCATCAGAGCGGCGGGCAGTTGTACCCGTCGAATGAGTTCACGCAAGTGCTCTACAAGGCGGAAGCAGAGCTGAAACAGTTCGGGGACGAATATGTCTCGGTGGAGCATCTGCTTCTGGCGCTTCTGGAGGTAAAGAGCAAAGCGCAGGAGATTCTGAAAGCGAACGGCGTTAAACGGAATGACATTCTCAAGGCGCTGAGTTCGATTCGAGGTAAGAGCCGGGTTGTCGACGATAATCCCGAATCCAAATACGCTGTGGTCGAGAAGTATTCACGCGATCTGACCAAAATGGCGCGCGACGGTAAGCTCGATCCCGTAATCGGTCGCGAAGATGAGATTCGGCGGGTGATCAAGATTCTCTCCCGTCGTACCAAAAACAACCCGGTGCTGATTGGTGAGCCGGGGACGGGGAAGACAGCGATTGTCGAAGGGCTGGCCCAGAAAATCGCCAACGGTGAAGTTCCGGAGACGCTCAAGGACCGGACGCTGGTCGCGCTGGACATCGGCGCGTTGATCGCCGGGTCGAAATTCCGGGGTGAGTTCGAGGAACGACTCAAGGCAATTCTGAAGGAAGTGGAGGAGTCGCAGGGGAAGACGGTGCTCTTTATCGACGAGATGCACACGATTGTCGGGGCCGGGGCGGCCGAAGGGTCGATGGACGCTTCGAATATGCTCAAACCGGCGCTGGCGAGGGGAGAGATACGGTTTGTCGGCGCCACGACTCTTGACGAGTATCGCAAGCATATTGAAAAGGACGCTGCGCTTGAACGGCGGCTGGCTCCGGTGCTGGTGGAGCCGCCGACAGTGGAGGAGACGGTGTCGATCCTTCGCGGACTGCGCGAACGGTACGAAGTGTTCCACGGTATCAAAATATCTGACGGCGCGATAGTCGCGGCGGCGAAGCTGTCGGACCGGTATATCGCGGATCGGTTCCTCCCGGATAAAGCAATTGATTTGATAGATGAAGCGGCGGCGGAGCTTCGGATATCAATTGATTCAATGCCTGAAGAACTGGACGCGGTGGAGAAGCGGATTCGCCAGCTCGAGATTGAAAAGGAGGGAGTCAAGCGGGAAAAAGATGCGGCCGAGCGGTTGAGACCAATCGAAGAAGAGTTGAAAGAACTGTATGCGCAGCGGGACGATCTCAGCACGCAGTGGAAAAAGGAGAAAGAAACAGTCGATAGTATCCGCTCAATTAAAGCGGATATCGAAGATATGAAGCGCCGGTCGGGCGATGCGGAGCGTCGCGCTGATTACGAGACGGCGGCGAAGATCAAGTATGGTGAGATAGCCGAAGCGCAGAAGAAGCTCGAGTTTCTCACGCATTCGCTGGCGGCGATTCAGTCCAAGCGGCAACTGTTGAAGGAAGAGGTTGACGAGGAAGAGGTTGCCGAAGTGGTCTCCAAGTGGACACATATCCCGGTCACGCGTTTGACGGAATCGGAGTCCGAGAAACTGCTTCATCTTGAAATGGAGCTTCACAAACGCGTGATCGGCCAGGACGAGGCGGTGGCATCGGTATCCAATGCCGTGCGGCAGTCGCGGGCGGGGCTGTCCGACCCGAATCGTCCAATCGGCTCGTTCATATTTCTCGGTCCGACCGGTGTCGGCAAGACAGAGTTGGCTCGGGCGCTGGCGGAATTTCTTTATGGTACGGAGGATGCCATCACTCGAATCGATATGTCCGAATACATGGAGAAGCATTCGGTGTCGCGGTTGATTGGCGCGCCGCCGGGGTATGTCGGTTACGATGAAGGCGGACAGTTAACCGAGGCGGTGCGTCGGCGTCCGTACGCGGTGGTGCTGCTCGATGAAATCGAGAAGGCACATCCGGAGGTGTTCAATATTCTGTTGCAGGTTCTCGATGACGGCCGGTTGACGGACAACAAAGGACGCACGGTGTCCTTTAAGAACGCCATTCTGATTATGACATCGAATATTGCGGCGGAATATATCCAGCAGGAGAGTTCCGGAATTGGCGAATTCAACCGCCAGATCGTGCTGGAGAATATCCGGCGAAAAGTGCTGGAGACGTTGCGGCAGTCGCTGAGACCGGAGTTTTTGAACCGGATTGACGAAACGATTGTATTTGCGTCACTGACCAAAGAGCAGATTGCCCAGATTGTTCGGCTGCAACTGAAGCGGTTGCAGGCGCTGCTGGTCGAGAAGGAGATTACGCTGGAGGTCACGGATGCGGCGGTCGATCATATCGCGGAAACTTCGTACGATCCGACATTTGGGGCGCGGCCGATCAAGCGATATATTAGCAAGGAACTGAGCCAGGAGGTCGCGAAGATGCTGCTGTCCGGCGCGTTGAAAGACGGCCAGACGCTAAAGGTCGATTTCGTGAAGAACGAGTTGACGCTGAAGGCGGTCGGGGAGAAGAAGGAGAGCGTGGGGGCGTAGCTAATGGCGCGGGTTCTAGCGAGGATTTTGTGTGGATAGAAACTGATATGAGAATCAGGGGGAACTGATAGATTTCCCCAAGATGTGCCAATTCGCGTGTTGCTCGACATAAGAAGGGAGATGTGGTGCTGAAACTTGTGCGACAAAATTGGAAGAAGGCCATTCCGATATTGGCCTTTGTCTTCGGCCAGATGACGCAACCACTCGCTCAGAGGATGGGGTGGAATATTATCGGATGGTTCA
>DATKJY010000266.1:0-3250 GCA_035543175.1 Candidatus Acidiferrum sp. | reverse complement strand
CCGGATCGTTGACGAAGTCCAGGCGAATGGTTTTGAGAGCGACGGGACGGTTGATCGCCGGATCGATGCCTTTGTAGACCATGCCCATGGCGCCGCGGCCGAGCACGCCGGTGATCTGATAGCGGCCGAGGCTCTTGAGTTCGGACTGCTCGGGCGTCAGGGTAAGTTCCTGGCTGCTGGGGCGCACGCCCGAATCGGAAGAGTCCTGCCATTTGTCGGAATCGGAAGAACCCCTGATGTTCTCATCGAGCAGAGCGTTGTGCTCAAGCGGCTGCGAACCATGTTCCGCAGTCTCACCGTGCTGCGTTTCAGTGCCGTCACTTGAGGTAGCCCGGGTAGATTCGACGTTGTCATCGGCCTCCTCGTGGGGGCGCGGGAACTTTTTGGATTCCTCTTCATAATCCATGGCAACTGTCTTCTGATTCTCAGGGTCGACAGCTGAAGCTTTAATCTCGCGCACGGGCACGCAGTCTGCAGTCGAAGAGACTGTCTGAGAAGTTTTTTCGACTTTGACTTTCGGAACTTTCTTGCGCGTGGCTTTCTTAGTCTCGGTGGGAGCGCCTGCGGAAAGCATCTGCATATCCAGCATCGGAGATGCCGCAACAAAGAGAATAAGCTGCAGCCCGATGTACGCTGTCTGATGCAGTGTTCTGAACGAACTGGCGGCCAAGTAGTCAAAGATAAACAGAACCACCAGAAGTCCGGCCGGGACCAACAGGCGGTATTTGAGAGCCAGTCGCGGCAGCAAGAAGGCGCAGACGGCGCCAAGGCCGAACAGGATCAGCATGTCCGCGAGAGGAGAGCGATCCTTGATGGTCAGGAAGTTGTTGTTGATGATGTTTTCAGCGACAGTGGCCTTCACCGCGAGATCCGACGTGTTTGACGCCACGGCGGTTTTGTAGACGTCCGCGTTCTGAGGGTCATCGACACCGATCAAAACGAGCCGATCTTTCAACAGACTGAAATCGAAATTGGCGCCGAGCACTTTTGCGGCCGAATATTTCGCAAACGAGTTTCCTTTGGTGAAGTTGACAAAGTATTCACCGCGGTCATTAATCGGGACGCTCCGCTGATTGCCGAGAGTGATCTCCTTGTGCTCGACAATCTTAATCTGGTCAGTACGGACGCCGAGATAGGCCGCCGCAGCGAGGACAGAGGCCGCCGGATAGTAATAGCCCTCGTAGTTCATGCAAACCGGTTGATAGCGGAGCACGCGGTCATCGTCGGGGTTGCTGTAATCGAATCCCAGGTACGGGTTGTTGGCCAGAAGTTTCTCAGCGGGCAGGAACACCTTGCGGACGTTCAGGCTCGACGTTTCGCCCATGACGCCCACTGGATTATCGATGGTCACGGAGTTTTTGAAAAGGTACTTGGGATTGCTGGTCTTGGTGCTTCGGAAATTGGCCAGCGTGATATCATACGGAAGCACCAGGTTGTGAACCCAGCTCATCTGCCCGGCCAGCGTATCATTGTAGCCCATGGAATCCTGGGATGCGTTTTCGGGCAATTCGATATTGAGGAAAATCGCTTTTGGCTCAGCGCCGGCGGTGGCGGCCAGAAGATCGGCGATGCGGTCCCGATTCCACGGCCACGGACCGTAAGCCTTCTCGGCCAGTTGATCGATGGTCACGAGCGCGACATTGGAAGGCGCCTGCGTCGGCGCGGTCAGGCTGCACAGCGTGTCGTTTACGGACCGCTGAAGGTGCGCCATCGGTCCGAAGTCGTTGACATAGAGTATGGCGACCAGGATCGACAGCAGCAGGTACAGGATGTACGATGAATACTTGCTCATATCGCCCTCGCGTTAGCGACCGACCTCGAGTCGGTCGATCAACATTTGCGGCAGTCTGGCCTGGGCCATCTTAGCTCGTGCCCGGGCGATATCATATTCGACCCGATGGTACTC
Source organism: Candidatus Acidiferrum sp. (assembly GCA_035543175.1). Taxonomy (GTDB): domain Bacteria; phylum Zixibacteria; class MSB-5A5; order GN15; family FEB-12; genus DATKJY01. The sequence continues at coordinate 1,344 of DATKJY010000266.1, read as the reverse complement.
GATATCGCCTTCGGAGGTGTCACACGTGACGTAGCAGGCCCGGGGGTCGTTGTCCCGTGGCTGGCCGACTGAACCAACATTTATCAGATAACGACATTCTTCGTCCGGAAGGAAATCATGTCCGACCTGTTGCCGGACGGAGCCATCGCTGTTTTCGCCAAAGATGGCGGGTAAATGCGAATGGCCGAGAAAACAGAGGCGGGTCCTGACGTGAGCGAACGCTTCCTTCGCTTCAGTCTGGGTCAGAATGTAATGCCATTTGTCCGGTTCGAAAGGGGAGGCGTGAACCAGATGCAGATCGTTTTCGATCATTTCAAGAGTAAACTCCGCGATGATGGCAAAATGGCGATCGGTCAACTGGTCGTGCGTCCAGGTCAGAGACGAGCGGGCGACCTGGTTGAGCAGATCGGTCGGCAGCAGGCCGAGCGCTGCATATTCATGATTGCCCAGCAGTCTTATCTTGCACCGTTCGTTGATCAGCTCCAGACAGAGTCCCGGATCGGCTCCGTATCCGACCACGTCACCCAGGCAATGGACAGCCTCGACTTTCTGAGATTCACAGTCTTTTAGTACCGCTTCCAGCGCTTCCAGATTGGCGTGGATGTCCGATATCAGCGCTATCTTCATTTATTTCGTTCCCTCAACGAACTTGAATATGCTCTTGCCTACACTGAGGATATCGCCGTTCTTGAGTACGGCCCGGCTGATGGGCTCGCCGTTGACTTTCGTCTTGCCCTCGCGGCCAAGGTTCATGATCGTGTAACCGTTATTTTCCTGAATGATCTTGGCCTGTATGCCCGACAGAAAGAGCCCTTTGGCCTTGATGTGTACGAACTTGGCGGAGCCGATAGTGGTGACTTCGCGGTCGAGTTTGAACTCGGAGAACTCCGTATTCTCTTCGCCCAGCAATACCGAGCCGCCGTATTTGGCGACGATCTGTCGTTCGACCTTGTCGTTCTCGATCAGCTCTTTCTGGCGTTTGGTGTTCAGCACCATCGTGCCTTCCATATCGAGGGCCGGCCTGTCGGCGCCAGTGGAGTCCTTGTGATAGACCAGGGAGTATTTCCCGATGGTGATGACGTCGTCGTCGCGAAGCACTTCCTCGGTAATTTTGCGATTGTTGACGAAGGTGCCGTTGAGAGACTCGTTGTCGATAATGACGGCAGCATTGTTGTTGAACTCGATCATGGCGTGTTTGCGCGACACACCGCGATTTTCCAGCACGACATCATTGTCGTTCGTACGACCGATAGTAATCCGTTTCTTCTCGGTCACTATCCGTTCGATTACTTTGTCTTCAAATTTGACAACTATCTCCGGCATAGGACGCCCTTTCGACTTAAA
>DATKJY010000265.1:0-4605 GCA_035543175.1 Candidatus Acidiferrum sp. | reverse complement strand
TTGAGAGATTGTGAGGGCACGAGCACGGCATCGACCAGACGGGGCGTCAGGAATCGGTGGGCAAAGTTGTCTTTGGTTATGTCGAGACCAACCGACCAAACTACTTTGGTCGCGCCGCTCCATCGAGCCGCGATACCACCGAGGCGAACGTCTTTGTTGAAGTTGACGACGATGATATCGATCTGCTGTTCGTCGAGATAGCTCTTGATACGATTGATGGTGGTCGGCTGAAAGTCACCGGAGATGGAGAGTTCCAATACGTGCAGGTTCTCGCCCCGTGGCGCCATCCGACGGAGGAATTCCGAGCCGGCACGCCCCGACACTGTTGTCTCGTGACCGCGGGCGGCCAAACCGGTTCCGACCAGACGTATCCATTCCTCCATCCCGCCATAGGTGGCGGCTTCAATCGAATCGAGAAACAGCAGCTTCATGATACGTCCCGGAACTGCATCGAATACAAGCGCGCATAGAGGCCGTTTTTCTGTAATAGGTCTGCATGCGTACCGCATTCGACAATCTGGCCTTCGTTGAGCACGAGAATGCGGTCGGCATTCTTGATAGTCGACAGGCGGTGTGCAATGACCAAAGTGGTGCGGTTGGCCATTAAACGATCGATGGCCTCCTGCACGAGTACCTCCGACTCAGTGTCCAAAGATGAGGTGGCTTCGTCGAATATTAGTATCTGGGGATTCTTCAGCAGCGCACGGGCAATAGCAAGACGCTGCCGCTGGCCGCCGGAGAGCATCTCGCCACGATTGCCGACAATGGTTTGATAGCCCGACGGGAACTGGGTAATGAAATCATGAGCATTAGCGGCTTTCGCAGCCTCAATTACCCGATCCGATACCATACCGTTCAGACCATAAGCAATGTTATTGTGAATAGTGTCGTTAAACAGAAAGGTCTCTTGTGTAACGATGCCCATGAGGCCGCGCAATGAAGAAAGTTTCAGATCGCGAATGTTATGGCCATCTATCGTGATAGCGCCGCCTTGAGGATCGTAAAATCGCGGCAAGAGGTCAAACAAAGTCGATTTACCGGCGCCGGAAGGTCCCACGACAGCCACAACTTCGCCTTTGTGGACCTCGAATGAAACACCGCGCAGCACCGGCTCAGTCGGATTATAGCTGAAACAGATGTCATCATAGCGAATCGAATTTTTGAACTCGGACACTTCAAGCGCATCGGTTGTTTCGGTAATCTTCTCAGGCGTGTCGAGAACTTCGAACACGCGCTCCGCCGCGGCCATACCTTCCTGCAGCTTGATATGAATCTGACTGAGCGATTTGACAGGCTTGATCATCGAGAACATGGCCAGGACAAAAGTCATGAAATCGCCGGCGTCCATTTCCCCTTTACCGGAGATGATCTGCGACCCGGCGAACAGGAGGATAATGACCCCTGCTACCGTAGCCAGCGTGTCGTTGATCGGCGACGCAAGGGCGCCGACCCGCATCATGTGAAGCAGCGAGCGGAAATAAGCATAAGTGGCGTTGAAGAACTTCTTCGACTCGAACCCCTCCATCGAGAACGCCTTGACGATCCGCATATTGTTGACCGATTCTTCAAGCACTGAGTTGACATCGGCCATACGTTCCTGGGACCGGCCCGAATACTTGCGCATTTTCTTCCCCACAAACCAGATAAACCCGAACACGACCGGGAGAATTACCATGGCGAGCAGGGTCAGTTTCCAACTGAGAATCACGAGGAAGGCGAACAGCATGATTACGAAAATGGAATCAGTCACGAGCCGATTAAAGCCGAGATCTATCGCTTCGTTAAGCACGACAACATCGTTGGTAACGCGCGACATCACCTGGCCGGTGCGGCGGTGATGAAAATAGTCGAGCGAAAGGCGCTGGTATTTTCCGAACAGATTGTCGCGGAAATTACGCATCATCGATTGCTGCACGAAAATCATGAAGTAGCCCTGCAGGTACAAGAAGATGTTTTTGGCCAGAACAACAATTAGAATGATGACGCAGAAATTGACCAGCATGGCGCTTCGGTCATGTCCGGCAACCAGCGAGTCCACCCAGCCTTTCATTCCCTCTTTGATCTCGCCTGCCTTCTGGGAGACGGAAGCGAAGAAGCCTCCCGAAGTTGCTCCCGGAACCGACGGTGCGACAGTGGCGCTCGGTGTCTGCGAACCCAGCAGACCGGAGACGTCCTGCACTTGAAACAGCGTCGACATGAGCGGCCCGACCAGCCAGACGAGCAGGCCGGAGAACAGAGCGTGCAGCGCTGCCGACAGCGAGGCGATGACGAGCTGTTTCCAGTACGGCTTGATAGCGCCGAAAGTTCTTCTGTATACGTTCACGGGCGAATCCATGATTCCACGGTAATTAAAAAAGATCGTGAATTGAGTTCCCCTTGTCAACCGGCTCCGGGTCGAGTTTACGGCTCGACCGGCGTAGCGTCGCTCGGTATAACAACCTGGAATTTGGAAGCAGCGATAGTTATCCCGGTGCGGACTTCGCGGCGCTCGGCGTGAAGGCTCACAATGGAGGTGTCAGTGAACCTGAAATCACGCAACAGCCAGCGAGTGTCGACCTGATTGTATTCAAGTTGGATGTTCCACGAGCACGAGTCGGAGGAAATCGTATAGACGGGGCGATCCGGTTTGGACGGCACGGTGTGAAGTGTCAACCCATAGACGAAATCGGTTGAATCGGGCAGCCGTCCGATGAGCGAGATCAAATTGAAAAGTCGAACTCTGAGCGAACAGGACATTTTGCTGAACACTTTCGAAATCGAATCGCGCAGAAATTCGTTGGCGGCGGGAAAATACAAGTCAAGCGAATCACGGGTGACTCGTCCGCGCACTGCTCCTTTGCCGAGATACGCTCTTCCGGCCACGCCGACGAGCGAATCGGTGCAGTAGAGTTCGAGGCGAAACGAAGTGGGTTTGCCATGGCGGTTGAGGCGGGCATCGAAGAGATAGGCGTCAGCTGTAACATCGCTCGTTGCCGATCCGGCGGCTGACTCCTCTCCAATTTTGTCGTTCGACACAGATCCAGCGCAACCGAGTAGTAGTGAACCTACTGAGAGGATAGAGACTCCCAGCAGGACGCTGCGACCGATTCTGAGAGAATTCATATTGCGCATGAGACTTTAGTCTCCTCCAGAACTCAACCCATAGGGATGCCGGCGAAGAGGCGCACGAAGAACGACACGAACGGATTGAGAATCATCCAGAGCGGATTAAACGTGTGCAAAAATGCCGGCGCCACTATCAGTATCATCAGAATCATCGGCGCGATGCGCTGGAAACGGTCATAACTGGCTTCCGATTCGACCGGCAGCAGATTGCGCAAGATATGGGAGCCATCCAGCGGAAACAGCGGTAACAAATTGAAAATCGCAAGCGACACGTTTATCATGACCGCATATTCGAGAAACATATAAGCAGCCTGCGGCAGGTTTGTCGTTGTGGCGATCGCCGTGCGGAACAGCAATCCAAAGACAAATGCCAGACCGAGATTGGAGAGAGGGCCGGCGAAGGCGATCCAGAAGTCGGCCGTGCGCGGATTGCGGAGATTCATAGGATTAATCGGCACCGGTTTAGCCCAACCGAACCGAAATCCGGAGAGGAACATCATAATCGTCCCGAAGAAATCGAGGTGGGCCAGCGGGTTGAGGGTCAACCGCCCGGCGTGATAGGCAGTCATGTCACCGAACTTGTATGCTGTCCAGGCATGAAAGAACTCATGCACAGTAAGAGAGAAAAGAATCGCCGGAGCCGCAATCAGCGCCTCCTTGAGAAAGTCAGGTCCGAACATATGTTCTCCTTGCCATCGTGCGTGGGCAGGATACTGCCTCGGAATTGCGGTCAATAAAGCGCCACAGGTGCTCCACTCCGTTCTTGATGCCGATCCGCGGCGACTGCGCAATCTCCGGTGACGCCTCTCCCCTGTCTTCCACGAACAGGGTCGGGCCGGTCAGATCGAGTCCGTTCTGCTTGACCGTCAGCCCGAACGCCCTGCAGAATTTGCCGGGGCCGCTCAAGATAGTACGATGGGGGCTTCGAGGCGCGCGCTCGATCATACTCGGAATCCCTTCGTCCGGCTCAGCGGCGCGCAGGAGCACGGCGGCCGGATGCCCTTTTGGTTCGGTGACGAAATTGAGGCAATGATACATACCGTAAATGAAGTATATGTAGGCGAATCCCGGCGAGCCATACATAATTTGATTTCTGGGTGTCGGGCCCGGCGCGGCATGACAGGCCGGATCCTGTTCGCCGACATACGCCTCCACTTCGACAATTCTCGCAGCGAACAACTCACTTGGCGTGCGATATACGATGTATTTCCCGAGCAGGTCCCGCGCCACCTCAAGTGTCGGACGGGCGTAGAACGAACGGGTGAGCTTTTTCTTCATGGCAGTTTGTCGATTGATGCTCAGTCGTCGCAGCCGTCAATTTCCTGCGGCACCAGCGCGGCAACCGATTCGAATTCGTACGCTACCTGTTCAGGCGCGTGGGCATCGGAGCCCAGATATGCGACAGCCACACCTGCTCTTCTCGCCGCATTGACAATGTCCATCTGCGGATAACAACTGGTGAACCCTTTGCGAAGCGCGGCCGTGTTGATTTCGATGGCT
>DATKJY010000264.1:0-9252 GCA_035543175.1 Candidatus Acidiferrum sp. | reverse complement strand
AGAAGCTCTCCCCCCATCGCCTGACGACGGCGCGCCAGCTCAAGGAATTTGAGCGGATCGGACATGGCCGCAAACTGCTCCGGTGATAACCCGGCCTGTACCCGGCTGCCGTAGGTGTTGATAATGCGCGCCATTTCTTCGAGGAGGAAGGCGTTCAGGCGAAGGTTGTTATTTAGAGCCCCTTCGCGGAACAAAAGCGGTACCAGATGCTGCTCAAAAAACGGAATATCCTGTTTCACCGGACGAAGTCCGCGACAGTACAAGTATGACTTGTTGGAGACGCCATCGATATCGGCTTCGGACTCGAAATTCGTGATCAATACCTGAATCGTAATCTGGCGAAGGTCCGAGCTCGATAGCGGCGAGCGCTGGATATGTTCGAGGAAGAACTGGTCGACATCGACCGCCTTGTCCCGCTGTTGCCGTAGCGCCTGGAACACGGCGCTGATGCCATTATAGGTCTGTAAGAATCCCTCCGTCTCGAACGCGCCGTATTTCTTCTCGTATGTGTCGAGATAAGTAAATAAATCTTCGATATATTCTTTCATCGCCTCATTGCCTTATATGGCGTACACGATAAGGTCCATCTTGCCCAGCTTGGAGAACTTGTCTGCCTCGCGGGCGCCCCGGAAAATGAGCGTAATCTGCTTCACCGAGGGTGACTTGAGCATATCCTGCGGTCGCAATGCGACCTTATTTCCGAACGTAGTAGCGTCGACCGTCACCGGATCGGTCTCGCCAAGGCCGCGCGCCTGGTTGAGACCGAGCCGCACTTGCATATGCCCCCACTCGGCCACGCTATACAGATCTTTTGCCATTAGTATGACGGTATCGGAGATGGCGCGCGGCTCGGCAATCTCGATTACCAGATAGCTCAATTCGCCGATCTGCTCCAGACGACTGGCTGCATAACTCACCATGCGATAGGTACGCGCGTGGTAAGTCAAAGTGTCGGTCGCAACCGCATCGCTGGCCAACTGCTCTTTCTTGACCTGGGCGAGGAATCCGAGAATGCCGCGAAGGGTGCCCAGAATCGTGTCGATCGCCTCAAGATGACCACCGAGGTCATTGTGGTTGTACTCAGTCATGATGAAGGCGTCCACCGACGCGATAAACCTTCCGATATCGGAGTTCAACTCCTTGACGAAATATTTCTCGTTGAGATAATCCTTCAATCCGGGGTAGAGATTGAACAGCGTCGAGAAAACCCGGAACAGCCGCTTGAACTGAATCACCAGATGCATCGGATGCGAAGCGTTTCGCCCGATGACGAACTCATCGATTGTCGCAGCCAGATGATACACGATCTGGTGAATGGTGTCTTTAAACGCGGTCTGAAGTTCGGTCTTTTCGCCGGATAGTGCCCCTGGCGATGAGACGGCCAAGTATGCCCGCGACGAAAGCGACAATAGATTTTCCAGCCGGTTGCGGAAGTCGGTCCCCCTTTGGACAAGACGCTCATCGGCATACAAGGTCAGGCACGGCGGATAATAGTTGTCGGCGTACATTACCTCGCCCCCGGCTATTGTGAGCTGCGCTACCTGCAGGCAGCGGCCCTCGGGGGCGTTAGGGCGCTCACCGAGGTGCAGGGAGTAATCCCGCACCAGATAGGGAATCCGGGGAATATCCTCACCGGGGTCCGGGTCCCCCACCTGTTTGTGGGCCGCCGGATCGACCGTTATATACACAGGTACCACAGCCGTGCCGCTCTGCGTCATTTCGGCGCGGATAATGTTCCGGCTGGCATCCTGGATTTCGATGAAACTGCCGTCGGGTGTGATCGCCTGGCAGCGCAAAACTTCCACCCGGAGGTGACTCCCCTGTATCGACATATTCAGCGACAGCGCCGGCTGTCCCGAGAGCGATTTCCGCACGAGGCCGTAATGGTCTCCAATGCTGCCGGCGTACCAGCGGGTCAGCTCCTGGAAATAAGCTTCCTGGTCTTTGAGGTGCTGACGGCTGATCAACATGCCGTCCTGCCAGTTCACCGAATACAGGTTAAAATCACTCATTGTTCTGCCTCTTGTAACGTGCCAAATCTATGCGGTACCGCTCAGAGATTCAAGACTAATAGCACACCGGTCCCGTGAAATGTTTTCTCGCCTCCAAAAAAAATCACAACTGGGCTACATAGCCGAGATATGATTTGCCACCATCTGCACCCAGAGCCATCCGGCGACCTTCGACCTCCACCCGTATCCGACAATCCAGGTTCCCCGACATACAGGTCCGCATCATCCATTCGAGCTTGTTCCTTGCCGAGCCACCGGGAAACAGCCCCGGAACCTCGTCCGGCCGGACGCCCGAAACCACCAGCTCGTAGGCCGAGTCGTACTCACAAAAGGTTCGCCCGACCAACACTTCGCGACCGAGCCCTCCCTTGGAACCCAATCGGTACTGTAGCTCTTCGGGAATTTCATATTCAGAACAGACGTTTTCGTTTATACGAAAGTTCCATGGGAAGAAATAGCCGAGTATAGCAACCACTCGCTCAGCGTTGCCCGCCCAAAGATGAAAGGTCGGAAAGAGCGTCGTCCATAGCAGAGCTTCGCCAGGCCCGGCCTCCCCCTCATCCATCGAAAAATGAAACAGCTTCAAAACTCGATAAAGATGTTCGGTATCCACAACGCCAAGGTTGTACTTGAGAGCGAGCAGTTTGGCGTCCGAAGCGTATCGGATTACCGATGAGTCGAACGGCGCCATCAGCGTGCGGGCCCGCGCTTCCCAGTCTCCAGGCGACTGGAAGAACTGGTACGGCATGTAGTCGACTGGGCTCGATATTCCGATTTTAAGCGTTATCTGCGAATTCTCAGACAGGTGCGTACCGGGCTCCGGTTCCTGCTCTTGAACCTCTCCCCTGTAATTCTCATACCGGCCGACTGCCAGAAGGTCGATATGGTCGCCGCTGATCCCCATCTTAGCTAGAATATTCATGGCCGTGGTGAAATGCACCGGAAGGAGCCGGTTGCGGAAATCCGGCATGATCATTTCGGTCATCATACTGTCTGGATCTCCACCTTGAACTGGGTATTCACCGGAGCCCGCGACTTGAGGAAACCGTGCAGCCGTGAGCGGAGAAGCTCTACTTCATCCTGAGAGTAGACTTCTTGCGCCGGAAAGAGCGCCCTGACGACAATGCAGCGATGAACGCCCCGTTCTCCCCGCTCCACCCCGTTTTCGCACCGGGCCTTCTGGATGCGGGGATCAAATGTCATCACCCAGTTGGAAATCTCCGGAAAACTGAGGACGCGGTCACGATTGCGCAGCCGTGCGCCCACCTCGGACACGATTTGCGCGTCCGTCCTGGCCGGAATTGCACCCATCACGGGGACGATATTCTCAGCAGACTGAAGCCCGGGGTGACTCTCGTAGAGTTCGTTCACTTTGCCGGCCTCAATGCCGTTAGCCGCTGTTCCGGCTGTCACGGTGTAGACCACACTAAGTGATTCCGGCGGCTCTTCCGTGGCTGAGAAGAAATCAAACCAGAGGACCAGATGATTATCGCGCTCTTCGATCGAATAATGATCCGTCGCGCGTTGCGCCGGTAGTTCGTGCTGGGGGTGATATTCACGACCGTTGGAATCGACAACCTGCGTGACGTCAAGAATACTGTTAATCTCCTCCGGAAGCTCCACTTCGACCAGTCGATTGCCACCGGTATGCTTAAAGAGTTTAAGCTCATTCTTGTTGAGGGCGATGAAGGCATCAAAATAGATCTGTATCGATGTCCGCAGCGCCTGGCGATCGCCGCCTGTCGGCAAATCCAGCCGAATCCAGTACAGTTTGGCATTTCGCTCCGGCGGTGTCACACGACTGCGCGACAGCAAGCCGCTTAGCTGTTCACCCAAGGGCGATGCCTCCCAGCGCGCCACAAAATCATCAGGGAGCATGACGAAATTATCTTCGAGTGCGGCGAACAGGTCGGCGGTCTTGCGAAGTCCCCCCCAATCCAACTCCCGACCGGTCGCCGAGAATAGATCGGTGACCGAAACTGTAAGGCCTGGACAGAAACGGGCCTCTTCGACATAACCTGCCGACGACCCAGGAGTCCAGTACGCCCAGCGGAATTGCTTAAGTGCCTCTTTGATGCCTTTGATGAAGATTGTCGCCTGCTTGAATGCCGATACCGCTCCGGTGAATTCAACGCCGATAAATATCTGCGCCGGACCCTGTTGTACCGCTGATGCCACCGGCTTGATTGGGCCGCGAGCCTCGGATGAAGATGTCAGATCGGTCGCGATGCCGTTCTCGACATAGTAGATATGTTTGGCTTTTGCGGCGAGGAGCTTCTCTTTACGCGGGGGCGAGAAAAAAAAAGTCTGCCCGCCTTCACGGCGCTCCCGATAGAAAAAACGGGTGAACGGATCAACCTCGACCACCGGATCCCGAGGCAGACACCGCATGACCGTAAACGCCGGCACCGGCCAGCGCCGGCTCTCCGGCGCGACCGCTTTCAACAGCGCGGTCGTCGCGACCTGCCAGGTCTGGCCCACACGATTATCGATCTCGGCCAACTGATGCGCGTATATCTGCAGGAGTGTCCTGAGAATAGGATCCATGCGCTCCGGCGCCTCCGGCACTTTGTTATTCCAGGCGCGGAGTTCACGGTGTAGCTCGGTGAATATCTCTGAGGAGGTCCTGGCTCTTTCAGTATTCATGGTCATCCGATGTTGTAGGTTCCGTCGAATTTTTTCTCTTCGCCGTCCTCGCGATAGCTGCCGCTCACTTTCACCTTTATTCCGAGCGAATGGGTGGAATCCACGCTCTCACTCGAAAACGTAACTGAGACATTGTATAGCCGCTTTTCAAATCGGTCGATGGCATTGCGAAGGGCGGAGCGAATGTCGGATTTGTTCGAGGTATATAAGTCGGAATACTCTTTCTCCCAGATTTCGCATCCGAATTCGGGATAAAACGGCACGGTCTGCGTCCGCGTGCTCAAAATCAACCCGATCGAATACGCCAGCGACTCTTCCATGGTCGCGCGATTTAGATATCCTTCCCTGAGGGCCAGAGGTAGTGCGAGGTAATCCATGGCGTGCTAATTGATCTGAACCAATCCCCCCTTTATGACCGTCATGGCGCTGCCCTCGACATTGCAGTTGGCGGAGCCTTTTGCGGCGAGGTTGGCGCCTGCCTGCAAATCGAGATTGCCGTTCGCTTTCATGGAGGCGTTGCCACTGGCCTGAATGTCAACGCTGGATCCCTCGATCTTCAGCTTATCCCCTTTAATCGTGATGTCCCCTTTGCTTTCAATCGTGATGCTTTTGGGGTTTAGGGACAAAGTAATCGTGTTGTCGCCACCTTTTTGTGTGATGACAATCTTTTCGCTGCCGTCCTTATCGGTGAACGTAACTTCGTTGCCGTTCCGCGTCTTGAACTGCTTGGTCATCACTTTGCTCGAATCAAGCTGATCGCCCGATGCGACTGCTGGCTTATCTTTGCCGTTATACAGGCAGCCGAGCACTATCGGATGATCCGGACTGCCGTGTTCAAACCCAACCAGGACTTCATCGTTGATCTCTGGAAGTGAAAACCAGCCGCGCTGATCGCCCGCATCCGGAGAGAGCACTCGCACCCACACAGTCGTCCCGTCCGGAGACCACGGGAGTTGAATCTTAATCCTCCCCATACCGTCGGGATCTTTGTTGTCGGTCACCAGACCACTCTGAAGATGCGAGAAGAGCGGAAGGAACGGCACCTCTTCGGGGAATGCCAGGTCCATCGGCGAGGCTTCAAACGTGTTGTGGTATTTCCCGCTCTCGTCAAACACGTGATGCACAGCCTTCAGCCAGTACTGGCCATCGAGGCCGCCCATTCCCTTGATTTTTATGCACTGTCCGACGCCGATTTTGGGAATGATACTGGAGCCTTGCGCTCGCACCATCCGGCCAAGATGGCGATTGCGGGCAAACTCCAGCGTCTGGTCAAGCGTCTTCGAGTCCGGCACCGGCACCTGCGCCGGAAAGGCGCTGGAGCCTTTGTAGATGTTCGCTGATGCGTCGGACGAAGTCTTCGATAATTGCGACAGCGCAACCTGCGATGGCAGCGACTTTGAATCCTGCGCTATGGTCTGCTTCTGCACATAATCGAACGCCTGGCCGGCGAATTCCTTCTGGGCTGTGCCGAGGCCAAGCGAAAAGGCGCCTAACGACTGCCGCCACACCAGTTCTTCGCTGGCTGAACCGCCTGCTTTGCAGGCATTGAATTTTTTCCCGTCATAATGGGCGAACAAGCCGCGCGAACTTGCCATGCGCCTGACAAAATCGTAATCGGTCTCGCCGTATTGGGCGCAAAATTTGAGTACACCGGAGGTCGAATCGACTGTTCCCGGCGTGATCGGGTGTTTCCCGATGACCGCGCTGATAATATCGCTGGCGCTTTGGTCGTAGTAGAACGCATTCCGCCGTGCGCCGTCCATGCCGATGGTCGGGCTGAGCCCGGTAATCAGGGCGCTGTTGAGGCCGTCGATAGTATTGTCCAGCGATACTTCGGTAATGATGCCGACAAATTCCAATTCCTTGGCCTGATCCACCATGCCGCCCTGCGGCTTGATATTGGCGAAGATTGATTTGCCCAGCATCGCCGTAAATTGAGAGAAATCCACCACATCGCGGGAGGCGTCACTCGTGCCGATCTGCTTGATCCGGACCTTGAGCACATGGTGCGAGTCGATAAACTGATCCAGCGTCACCTCGGACACGGTCGCTTTCATATCCTTGTTGTCGACGCGAATCGTGCACAGCGCGGGCGTCTCAAGCTTATCGCGTGCGGTATCGGCGTTAGCGTCTCTACCAACCGGCATATATGGACCTCTCTGTTGTTCGTCGGCAGTCGGGCGGACCAACGGCCCGCCCGACATTTTTCACAGCGGAGTTATTCCGCCCAGCGGTTATCGACTTCGGCGTCGCCGATCGTCACCTTGTGCGCGGATATCTCGAAATACTCGTACACCTGATCCTCGGGGTGTTCCTTGATATGCGGAATGTGCTCTTCGTATTTCGTGACGAACCCTTCTTCCCACGACAGCTCTTTCATCGTGTTGTCGTTGGGATTCTTGAACGTCACCTTGCCGGCCTTCCATTTCGGCTGGCTGGAATCCATCGCCCAGCGGGCGATGTCGACATTTTCATCCGACTCGCGGGTGATCTTGATCAGGCCGGCGTGGGCCCGATCCGACGGCCGTCCGGTCTCATCCTTGGCCGTGTATAGTTCCCACTGTACTTCATACACGTTCTTGTACGTCACCCCGTCGATTTGAAGAACTGGTCTCCGTGCCATACATCCTCTCCTGCGCTAAGTTAGAATAGGTTTGCTGTTCGTCATGTTATCGCTTGTCGACGGGACGACGCCGATGCCGTCCCGCCGTCACGTCATTTCCGCCGCCAGGCTACTTGTCCTTGACGCCGGTCTTGTTGTCTTCGTTCCAGGCGACGAATTCGATGTTGAAGCTCCGGGCCGGATATTTCGGATTCAGGCTGACTTTGACGTCAACCTCCTGGCGCTTCCGCATCTCTTCGTCGGCGAAAATATCCACCTTGTAATCCTGAAGGATATTATCACCGCCGCTGATGGCCTTCATGAACTTGTCGATATCCTTGCGCATGGTATCGATGAACTTCTGATCGATCACCGTGAACGTCTGCTTATTCAGATAATTGCGCAAGGTCTTATAGACGTAGTCGTAAGTGCGGCGGATCGAATAGACGTTGAACGTCTCTTTCGTAAACAAAGTCGCCGCGCCCATAGCCACCGCCGTGCCCTCGAAATCAACCAGCGGATTGATTCCCTTTTCGTTGATCTTGCTCGCGTCCGGCTGATTGCATTTGAACCGAAGGTACTTGGCGTCGGCGATCTTGCCGTACTTGAAACCGGCCATCGGCTGCTGCATGCCGATCGTCGTGTCGCCCTGATACATCTTCCCGGCGACCGCTGCCGACGGCGGGATCCACATGTCGTCATCTTCGTACTGGTTCCGCGTGCGGGCCAGCACGTAGTTGGCGAATACCGACACATACTGCTTGTAGTTGTCGATGCCGGGCAGGTTGGCATAGTTCGGGTCCTCGAGCATGTCCATGACCTCCTCGAATTTCTCGAAATTCGGAAGGTCGGTCAGGATATGCACTTTGTTGGGGAATCCCAGTTGGCGGGCGAACGAATCGATATTCTCGACACTGCCCAGATAGCCCGGAATTACCGCCATGGCGAAACACTCTTTGATGCTCCACTCGCGGTAGAGGTCGGCCACCGCCTTGGCCAGCTTCTCGAACTTCTCTCGATCGTTCGGATCGGCGAGCTGCTCGGCGCTGACATTGGCAAACCAGGCATTGACCTTCTCGTCCGGCTCCTGCTGGGCATTCTGGAAGAACTTGTCGATTGCCCGGTAGGTGGTTTCGAGTTCCCGTCCCGCCTGATGCACCTTGCGCATGTTCTTGACGAGATTGGCTTCGAGCTTGGCGGCATCCTCAGCCAGACCTTTTCTCACGGAGTCGATATTCTCGGACTTGCCGAGATGCTCCACCCAGATTTTCAGCCGCTCGGCCAGCAGCGCCCGCTGCTTGGCGAACTCCTTCTTGGTCAGGAACTCCTTGCGCTGAAAATCCTTTTTCGGATCGAGCCACTCCACTCCGCGCACCAGATCCCCCTCGGTCGTCTTAAACGAGGGAAGCAGGGCAGCCAGTTTACTGAAATCGCCGAACGAGTCACCGAGAATCGATGCAAACTCGGCATCGGACACCTTCTCGGCGACTTGGGCTTCACGCTGCGCCTCCATAGCCTCGGCGGCCTGGGGCTGCTGCTCTCTTTTTTCTTCTTCACCCATGGTCGTACCGCCTTTTCTATTCCGACAGCATGTCGATGTAGTATTTGGCCACCTTCAAGAGAGCTTCTTTCTTCTTCTTGTCTTCCAGAGTCTTCTTCAAGGCGTTGTTCTTTTTCAACTGCGTCTCCAGATCATCCATCATGGCCTTGCCGTAGTAGGTCTTCTGGAGATAGTCGTTCTTCTCGATCAGTTCCTTGGGCGTAAAATCCTTCATGGCCCTGATCTCAAACGATGCGTTCACCTGCTGGCCTTCGGTAGTCTCGAGCTCCGCCTGAAATCCAGGGCGAAACTTCTCGAACACTTCCTTCAGGTTGGCGCATTTCGTCGGCGTGACGTCGGCATCTTCTTCGTTGTTCAGCTTGGCTGCATAGAGCAACTTGTTCGACGGCAGCAGTTCGACCGGGATGGAATCATCCTTCTGAACCCTTTCC
>DATKJY010000263.1:0-8215 GCA_035543175.1 Candidatus Acidiferrum sp. | reverse complement strand
CGGCACGAGCGGCTTCAATCGCCGCGTTCAACGCCAACAGATTAGTCTGGTCGGCGATATCATCGATGACGCTCGAGATTTCGCCGATCTGGTCGGCTGATTTGGCCAGTTGGGCAATCGACTCGGAGGAATCCCGCACGACCTGTGCGATGCGCTGCATGCCGTGGATAGTGTCACTGACGACCTGTCCCCCCGAAGTGGCAGTGTCACAGGAGCCCGACGCCACTTGGGCGGCAGCCGAGGCGTTTTGGGAGGATTCCTGGATCACGGCCGTCATCTCTTCAACGGCACTCGAGACTTGATTGATCTGGTCAGCCTGTTCTTTGGCCCCCTTGGACATTTCTTCAGAGGAGGAGGCGATTTGGGAGGCGACCTCGACGAGTTGGTTCGCGTTCTCGGCCAGTTGACGAATCATCGAGTTGAGATTAGCGAGCATCGTACGAAATGAATTTCCCAAAAGGTCGCGCTCTGACTTCGGCTCGATCCGGACCGTGAGATCGTTGGCAGCGATTCGTTCGGAGGCCGAGGCCAGATGTTTCATATAGCTGATGATTTTGCGGAACGATTCGGCGAGCTTGCCGATTTCATCGGCCTGCGTCAGCCTGATATCCTGAAGAATGTCGCCGACCGCGACTGCTTCGGCGATACGGGAGATCTCGCCGATCGGCCGGGAAATCATGCGCTGGAGGTATTCACCGATGATCACGGCCAGAATGGATGTAAGCAGAACGATAAGGGCGCTTATAGTCATAAACCAGCGGAGTCTCTCGGCCAGCAGTCTGAGATCGCTTCGAATGACCAACGTCCCGATGAGCTTGCCGTCGACTCGCATCTCCTGGACGCAATCGACCCAGTCGTCCTGAAAATGGCAACCGCTGCCTTGTGTGGCCAGGGTAGCCGGAAGTTGTTCGGCCTGTTTTCGGCCGTAGGAGGCGAAGGGTTTGCCGTCGGATTTGAGAATCAGCGCGCCCGAGATCTGTTCGTACGCTCCCAGAGAGGTAAGCGCCTCGCGGGCCGCTTTCTCATCGTCGAAACTGACGGCGCTGGTGGAATTGGCGACGATAATGTCCGCCAGATTGTTCAGATCTTTGGCCAGACGTTCTCGTGACTGTGATCGGTCGCTAATGGTGAGTATAAAGCAGGCTATCAGCATCGTGATCACGCTGGTGAGGATGATCATCAAGCTGAGTTTGGTTCTGATCGAGAAATCGCGAACGTTTTTCATATGACAGTACCCGCCATAATGGTTACAATTTGCGTTCTTGCCCCCCCCACTCCTTCCGCTCAGATGATGCGGGCCAGCTTCAGCAGTTGCGAACTGATCTTGAGTCCGCCGGCTCTTACCACCATCGTATTCACTTCGAACTTCACTTTTCCTTCTTCGGTAAACAGGCCCACCATAACGCCGAACCTGGGGAATCCTTCGCAGTTGCTGACGGTCAGCACCGGCGCGGAATCAACCTTCTTGAGAATCTTGGCCAATTCGGTTTTGTCCTGGGTTGTGAAATACAGCACCTGCGTGTTCGTGAGGGTGTCATCCAGGCTGATGGCTTTGACGGTCGTTTTCTTGCCGTCGGCGGTACGTTTGGCCGCCAGGTCCTTCAGTTGCGACGCTGTCGTCGCATCGCCGATCACCGAAATCAGCAAGGCGCCATCTTTGTCTGTCGCCGCGCCGGCAGGCCACTCGACATAATCCAAGAGTTTGATCACGGCATCTGCTTCGTCGGCGGTGCCGGAGTTGCTCGTCCCCGGCGTTGATACGACGAGTGCTCCAAGCAATAGAACGAAAAGTGGGCGTAAGGTCCTCATGGCCGATCTTATGCTCCTCTGCGTAATTGGGCGCCGGCGCTCCGACTAGCGATCGGGGCAGCAGCCCGGTTGCACTTCATAAAAACCTTATCGGGCAGTAGCGAAAAAAGCTAACGATTCTGCTCTCATATTTTGTACGGATAACGACCGATTGCTCGATAATTGCATTTTGGAATTGTGGAACCAGCACGCGACAAGCCCGGGTAGGGCTTACCGGCCATTTGCTGTTCAGTTTTTTGGCAGGCGGTTGTGGACTTCCAAGAGGCACCGGCCAGAAGTTGTATAGGATCTGGAAGGCGGAGGTGAGCCGGCCGGCGCGGAAGGCCAGATCATCCGAGGTGAACGTATCTCTATTGGACCAATCGTACCTGACTTCACCGATAAGATCAGGCCCCTCGGCGACGGTTGCGCGGGGAGACAGGGCGAAAGCTTTCAATTCCTGAGGTATTCCGGTTCTGACACCGTCTTTGTCATTGAAGTAGTCGAAACGCGAGGTGAGGCTCACCGGGCCAACAATGCCGACCGAACAGAGGATCATGCCGCCCGACCAGGGCGCTGTGGCGCCGGTCTCCGGCAGATTGGATTCCTGGCCATAACTCGCTTCAAGCGCCAGTGTGAAAGAGCTATCCGACTGAAAACGAAGATCTGCATCGACCACCGTCCTTCGGCTTGTGTCATCGTTCTCCAGCTCGGGTCCGGAAATGGCCGAGATGCCCAGTTTATAGGATGGATGGGGAGAAAGCTCAACGCGCCCGCCGACGGTCTTGGCTTTGTTGTTGTCTGCGTTGAGGTCCCAGCCGTTGACGACATAGGCTCGCTAGTGCAGATAGCGAGATAATTCCGACGAGAGCATCACGCCCACGATATTCTGAGGACGGCCATAGTCAACAAGCAGGCCCTGGGTATACAGGAAAATATCTTCCGGGTCGGGTCGCTCGTAGCCGATTGGGGCGTTGAACTTTCCAAGCGTGACCGCAAAATGGTCCTTCTGTTCGAACGTGTAGGTCAGAAATCCCTGTTCCAGATCGAGGCCGAAACTGCTAGCGCCATCGGAATTGAGCTCGATATCGGCGCGCGTGGTGACGCGGTCGCCGAACGGCTTCTCGAGATCGGTTTCCACCTGATTCAAGCCGAAGGTGGACTGACGCGAGACATTGTCAGCGCTGCCACTAGCGTCTACCCAGCCGAATATTGTCAGGGAATTGTCTTTGTTTTGAGTCGGTTCCTCAAGGGGTTCGGGCTCCAGGGAGGCGTATTGACTTGATTCCGGCTTGCCTTTGGTGCGAAGGGCCTGGTCTTCGGCCTTGAGCAGAGCGATATCTTCGGCCATAATCGCCAGAAGGCTGTCGGTCGCATCTGTACTAGCGACTTTCGAGATCAGCATGGCCACTAACGCGCGAAGGGAGTCGACCTCAGCCTGTAATTGCGTCACTTGCTGAGAAGGTTGGGCCTTGCGAGCCAGCTCGGCTCCAGCAAAACCCTGAGCCCTTGATTGTGTTCCCAACATACAGATGGCCAGTATGGTGACGCCGAAAACGACTGCCGCCTTCATGGTTGTCCCCCTTGTCGACATAAGTGAGTCTTCGGAATGCGGGAGAATAACTTGAGACGGTAAACTGCCAATGAGACAGGCGTCACGGTGCGGTGACGCCTGATGAATTATTTAGTTGAGGTTCAACAGATTAGCTAGTCTGTGATTCTTCGACAAACGTTCGATACCGGTTAATGAGGCCGGAGGTATGTTCCTTCGAACTAGATTCCGCTAAGATATAGAATGAGGCGTTGAGACGGTCCGGGGCGACCAGCACCCAGCCGATGTCTTCGAAAATGCGGACACCGTCGATCAGTTGCCGCTCCTTGTCGTTGGACTCAGTGATCAATCGGCGCATCACCGTGCCCTTCTTGGACCAGGGGCAGGGGACCGAGATGCTCTGTCGGACGAACCGCTCATGCTTGCGGCGCAACTGACCGAATCGGGATTTCGTCTTGGCCATCATTTCGAGAATCTTGACAGTAGCCAGCATAGCGTCGGCGCCCATCTGGAAACCGGGGAAGATGAACCCGCCACGTGTCCCGCCGACAAAATCAACCCCGCCCCGCGTGTGGACTTCCATCATCGCGCGATGGTCATTGGAGA
This sequence comes from Candidatus Acidiferrum sp., assembly GCA_035543175.1. Taxonomy (GTDB): domain Bacteria; phylum Zixibacteria; class MSB-5A5; order GN15; family FEB-12; genus DATKJY01. The sequence continues at coordinate 4,269 of DATKJY010000263.1, read as the reverse complement.
CGCGAATGACGTCCACGCCATACGGACGGGCGATCTCTTCGACACCCATTGATGCCACCACCGGCACGGCGATAGTCTTCGGCTTATGCAGTTGCAGATAGAGGTCCGTGACGATCAGAAGCAGGAGCTGGCTGTCGAGCGGCTTACCGAGTTCGTCGACTACCGTGAGTTTTTCGGCGGCCGAGTTGAGCAGGAAACCAATATCGGCCTTGAGCGAGGTCACGATGGCCGACATCTGCACGATGGCCTGCGCCTGTTCCTCCTGCGACGTAGAGAATTTGCGGGGATTAAGGTACGCGTTCAACTCTGTCGCTGAGATTCCAAGCAGCGAAAAGAGGGTCGGGAAGATCTGGCTGGAGGAGCCATTGGAGTGGTCGACCACGATTTTGAAGCCGGCCTGACGGATCAAATCGACATCGATGTCGGCCAAAAAGTCCATCCGGTAATCATCGAGCACGCGCTGCGGTTCATCGAGGTGACCGATCGTGTCCATGGTGGCGCGTTCGTACTCTTCACCGAAATAATTGCGTTCGATCTTTTTGAGTTTGGAGGTCGGCATATCGAGGCCGGAGCCATCGAAAAAGATGAAATCGATCTTGCGGAAATCATCGGGATTGTGTCGGACATAGACGCCGGCGTTGTATTTGCCTTTACGCAGGCAATAGCGAACAACCGGTATCGGCATAGTTTCAAGGTCATAGACATTTACGCCGGCAGCCAGCAGGCCCGCAATCAAGCCACGGCGCAAGAGACGGGAGATATCCGAGCCATCGCGGCTTGATACGACTTGGGCGCCGCGTCCGAGGAAAGCTCCAAAGGCGGCGCCAAGGCGAACGGTCATCTCCGGCGTCATTTCCGTCAAGGCAATGCCGGTAACTTTGGAGTCGGTGAACAGCTCACGGTTCCATTTTTCGCCCCAAACGACTGAGGTGGAGACAATGGCTCCTTCGTCGACTGTCTTGCCCGGCCAGATCTTGCAGTTGGATTTGACGGTGGCGTTGTCGCCAATCACGCAATCATCGGAGACTATCACGCGGTCGGAGAGCTGGACGTTACGCCCGATGTTATTCCGAGCGCAGACGATAGCGTCGTTCATCTGGCTGTCATCGCCGATGACCGTATCCGCCCAGACAGCCGTATTGGAGAGCTGGCAGCCCCGGCCAATACGGCTTCGGTGTCCGATAGCGCAGTTTTCGAGACGGCTTCCGGAACCGATCGTAACATCGTCGCCCAGGATGACCGTACCGGCGAACGTGATAGCTTCTTCCAGGCGGACGCCCTTGCCTCGGTGGACGCGAGTGCCATCGGAGGTGGCAGCCTCGGATTTGAGTTCAAGGTGGACGTTGCCGGCGAACAGGTCGACATGGACTCGGTGGTACTCATCGACATTTCCGACATCTTTCCAGTACCCTTTCATAATCTTTCCGAACAGACGCATCTGGCGGGAAAGCATCAAGGGATATAAGTTCTGGGAGAAGTCGAAATTGGTGTTGCGCGGAATCAAGTCGACGGCGCTTGGCTCGAGAATATAGATTCCGGTGTTGATCGTGTCGGAGAAAGCTTCACCCCACGAGGGCTTCTCGAGAAAGCGTACGATGCGGCCGTCGGAATCGGTAATGACGATGCCATAGGCCAGCGGATTCTCCATGCGGGTCAAAAGAATGGTGGCTTCGGATTGTTTTTCTCTGTGCCAACGGATGGCCTCAGTGAGATCAAAATCGGTCACGAGGTCGCCGGAGATGACGAGCGTCGTATCATGCTTGTTGCCGAGAGCGTAGCGGACGGCGCCGGCCGTGCCGAAATCATCGTCGGGCAGGCAATAGTTCATGGTGACACCGAATGAAGAGCCATCTCCGAAGTACTCTTTGATGATTTCAGGCTGATAATAGAGGAGGGATGTGATATCGGTAATCCCGTGCTGTGCCAATAATCCCACGACATGTTCCATCATGGGAATGTTGCCGACCGGGACCATCGGTTTCGGCACGTTTATAGTCAACGGTCTCAGACGCGTCCCAAAGCCCCCGGCCATGATAAGCGCTTTCATCAGCTATTCACCTCTACGCGATACATTCCCTTTTACAGACAAAAACCCTCGCTCGTCGAGGAGTCGGGTCACATCGAAGAAGTCACGGTACCAATTATATGCAATATTGTGTTTGAGGCAATATTGCTCCAAATCTTTCTTGGCCAGAATCAGGTCGGCGGCCCGCACGGCGCATGCGTCCGAGTAGCCGTCGCCGACGAAGGCTATCTGACAGGGGATACTTGAGGCCCGGCGGTAACGCTCGATAATCTCCCCTTTGCAGGTACCGCAGCGTTGGCAGGTCTGGTTATCCAATGGGAAGGAGACGGTGATTCCGTCATTTTCCAGTCTGCCCACGTTACTCTTGACTGGAAGATGGTTCAGACCGTTTTTGCCCAGTATGTAACTTATGTAGAAATCGAGCCCGTCGGAGACCACGTAGAGTTCGGTGCCGTTTGCCCGGCAAATCTCTTCGAACGACTTGAATCCCGGGTCGATCTCGAAGGTGTCCAAAAAGGCGTAGATTTCGTCCGGTCCGGCATGGACCATGGCGGCCTCCTGTCGAAGGCAATCGCGGCTGGACAGGCGGCCCGAGACCCAGTCGGGGATCAGCTTCTCGTTTTCACCGTGGCTGAAATGGTGAAATAAGTGGTAGCCGACATCGCGCCGGGAGATGGTCCCATCGAAATCGCAGAAGACGACCGATTTCATAGTCGATGATGGACCCACAGTTGAATGGTCACGATGACCATAAGAAGTAGAATCAGGCCGTAACTTGCCTGACGAAGTTTGGATAGCCCTCGGTGGCGGAATTCCTCGGCCAGAAGTATCAGTCGTATGATCGTTACGACCAGCACAAAGATCACGCCCCAGAACCCGAGCAGGCCACCCTGCGCCTGGCCGGACAACTGCATAAGTGTTACAATTCCGAACCAGGCAAACACGGCATACCAGCAATTACGGTCGAAAGCAGAGAGGAGCGGGGTACGACCGGCCGGCTGATTCATAGAATCTCCTTCAGGGCCCCGTAGCCGAGTTTGACTGCCACATACATAAGTAAAATAAAGAACACGATACGGACCGCTGTGGGTTTCGCCAAAGTGCCGATCGAACCACCGAGGCGGCCGCCGAGGATGGTGCCGAGCATGACGGGCGAGACGACTGACAGGTCGACCAGACCATTAACAAGGTAGACAGCCACCGAGGTTGCTCCGGCAAAGCCGACTATAAATGATGAGGTACCGCGAGCGGTGGAGAGCGGCAATCCCAGAACAAAGAACATCAGCGGAATCACAATCACGCCTCCTCCCACGCCGACCAAACCCGCCAATATACCGCCAAGAAGGGTAAGGGTGAACACCAAGGCCAATTGGCGGCCATTGCCTGCGCCCGCTGCCTCTCCTGACTTCGGTCCTTTGCCACGAAGAAACAAGATGGCCGTGTAAATCAGCACCGCACAGAAGATCAGGCGCACATAGTTGGACGGAACAAATGCGAGAGATGAGCTGCCAATTGCCGTACCGAGCACCATGGCAGTGCCAAGGATGATGACAAGGCGGAGGTCGACCATGTCTTTCTTGAGGTATTCGCTTGATGACGCCAGGGAATTGACGACTATGGCGGCCATCGAAATCGGCACCGCCATCTTGATATCCAGGCCCATCAGGAGGGTCAGATAGGGGACCATGATGATGCCGCCCCCCAACCCCAGATATCCGCCCATAATGCCGGTCAGCAAGCCACAGAAGACGTAGGCAAGAACTGGCAGCATCAGTGTTTTTCCCTCAGCAGGTGGGCGGCAAGCAGGATGTCGGCCCGCTTAGGCACGACGTACGTGGCATACGCGGCGGAAGCGCCGTTCCGGCGTTCTTCGGCCAGTTGCTTTAGGCGGGTTAGGATATAGTCGCCGTACCGGAGAAACTGTTGATGTTGGTCCGATTGACCGAGTTTGGCAATGTCGTGAACTTCGGAAGTTACGGAAGAGGAACTGGAGTCAGCCTTAGCTACGGCAACGAGCTGCCTGACCGATTTCATTATTGGGGTGGTATACTCGAATTTCTGTGCCGAACAGAACCCGGCAAATTCTTCAAGCCAACTATAAGTTGGGGCAGGCGTAGAGTTACTGTCGAGTAGTTGATTACAATTGAGCGCGGCGAATTGCTGAAGGAGGGTCGATCCTTCAAGCGCTTCGATAAATGGTTCTTTTTCGGGAAATTGCACGAAATAGTCCGGGGCCAGGCCTT